>DYCT01000003.1 GCA_019417975.1 Bacteroides sp. | reverse complement strand
CTGCTGCTTGTTTTACCTGCTCACGAAGTTCATTCAGGTCCGACTGCAAAGGTGCATAGCACAATGCCACTCCCATACGACGATTCAGCTTGCTATATGGTTTTCCAAATATTCTTACATCCGTACATCTTTCAGACATTGCATCTTCCAATCCTTTGTAGCGAGGCTGCTCATTTCTTTCTATCGCAGAAAGAATAACGGCGCTGGCTCCTATTCGCTCCAAGTCGATAGAAGGAATCGGCAAGCCCAACATAGCTCTTAAATGCAATTCAAATTCATTCAAATTTTGCGTTCCTGCCAATGTCACCATACCTGTATCGTGCGGACGAGGAGATAGTTCGGAGAAATAAACACCTTTATCATGGCTCAAGAAAAATTCAACTCCCCAAATACCTGCACCGGTCAAAGCCCGGGTTACCTTCTCGGCCATCTCTTGCGCCTCTTTCAAAAATGCAGGAGCGATTGGTGCCGGCTGAAAACTCTCGCGATAATCTCCCCCTTTCTGTACGTGCCCAATAGGCGGACAAAACAATGTAGGACCATTCTTCTGTGTCACAGTCAGCAAGGTTATCTCACTATCGAACCGGATAAACTCTTCCACAATCAATTCTCGGATATCGCCACGACTTCCTTTACAACCATATTCCCAGGCATTTAGCAATTCATCTTCACTTTTCACCAACGATTGTCCTTTACCCGACGACGACATTAATGGTTTCACTACACAAGGAAAGCCAATGCGGTGAGCTACCTCTACCAACTCATCATACGACTTGGCATAAAAATAGTTCGCAGTTTTCAAGCCCAACTCTTTCGCAGCCAAATCCCGAATGGCTTTCCGATTCATGGTAAAATTGACAGCCTTTGCACTGGGCACTACCTGCACCCCTTCTGCCTCATACGTATAAAGACGTTCGGTGCGTATCGCTTCAATCTCCGGAACAATCAAATCGGGATGATGCTTCTTTATCACCGCATCCAACGCATCACCATCGAGCATATCAAATACTTCAAATGCATCAGCCACTTGCATGGCAGGAGCTCCTGCATACGAATCACATGCCACCACATACTGTCCCAAACGCTGAGCAGCAATCACAAACTCCTTACCCAGTTCTCCGGAACCTAACAATATAATTTTCTTTCTCATTGCATCTGTATTTTAAATAACTTCTAAAAAAATTGGCGCAAAAATACTATTATTTTTCTATACATAATATGATATTATCAATAGAGTTTCTCAAAAAAAACAAAGCACCTCGAAGCCAAACGGTCCGAGATGCTTACACAAAAAATCAATAATAATCAAAAGGATTCGGTATCACACCGATTATTTAGTTAGTCACACAATCATTCCTAAAGAGGGAAGTAGCCAGTGATTTTGCACAAATAGGATAGCCAATACAACAAATGCCACAAACCACAATCCCAACAGTGTCCATTTAAGAGTAACCGACAACGGTTTCCAAGAAGAGAAGAAATACGACAACACTGCCTGTACCACTCCAAACAACGGAATAGCAATCAGCAATATCAAGCATACAATGGATGGAATTGCCAAGGCCATGGGAGCATCGGTCATTGTCATCCAAGCATCCGGAATCAAACGACATAGATAAGCTCCTCCTCCAAAAAACATTCCTATCATAGCAATAATAAAAGCCAAAAGCACAATTAGAAGGAGAAACAATATCGGTGAAAACACAATGACAAAAACCACTAAAGCCATTTTTATCATAATGCCTATTATCCCGACCAATACATCTCCAATCCGTTTTAACAAGCTACGAGATTTCTCGCTCTGAACTGTCTCGTTTACACGGTTCGAGATATGTTCAAACCCTTCAGTTACTGTACGTCCAATGTTCTCTACCGTCACACGTTCACCTCGCATGGCCAATTTGTCTGCCGTAGTGCGTGCCATAGGCATGACAATCCACAATACGATGTAAATAAATACAACTGGAAAGTTTCCCCAGGGTAGAAAAAGCAATACCAACAGAATTAATCGCACCACGGTAGCATCCACTCCAAGGTAAGCAGCTATTCCCGAAGCTACACCTCCCAACATTTTGTCATCCGGATTACGAAACAGCTTCTTCTGTATAGGTTTCTCTTCCTTAATGGGTTCTTCCTTGACAGCATCTTCCGAATCAACCCTTAAATCTTCAGGCTTACCCATCTGCGCAATGACATTCTCCACATCTGTAATGGTAATCACCTGATAACCTTCCTGATTTTTTTCCGAGAAGTGCTCTGAAATACGCAGTTCAAAATCTTTCATGATTTCATCCACACCTTGCTCTTTCTGGAAACAGACACGTAGATTTGCCAAATATTTATCCAGCAAACTATATGCATCTTCATCAATATGATAGACTGTTCCCCCTAAGTTCATTGTCAATGTTTTCTTCATACCCTTTTTATATTATCTATCGTTACTAACTATATGATTAATCGTATCACACAATTCATTCCACGCATTCTCAAGCTCAGCTAAAAACAGCTCTCCTTTCTCTGTCAGCTGATAATACTTCCGAGGTGGTCCTTGAGTAGATTCTACCCATTCATAACTTAACAACTCATCTTTTTTCAACCGGGTAAGCAGCGGATAAAGTGTTCCTTCCACCACTATCAACCTCGCCTCTTTCAGACGTTGGATTATATCCGAAGAATAGGCAGGCTCCCGATGCAACAAAAGCAGAATGCAATATTCAAGCATTCCCTTTCTCATTTGTGATTTTACATTGTCTGCATTCATCTTCTATTCCTTTTGTGATGCAAATATATGCATTGCCATGATACCTTGTATTACATAGTACTATAAATTACTATTTATTAACAGATAAATAAAGAGTAACACATAATTCAAAAATATTATGTACCTTTGTATGACAGAATAAGATAAAAGAAACCCAGTATGGCAGACAATTATTTAGAGAATCAATACGAAAAATATTTAGCCCGAAAAGCTG
This sequence comes from Bacteroides sp., assembly GCA_019417975.1. Taxonomy (GTDB): domain Bacteria; phylum Bacteroidota; class Bacteroidia; order Bacteroidales; family Bacteroidaceae; genus DYCT01. The sequence continues at coordinate 19,326 of DYCT01000003.1, read as the reverse complement.
CGTGGGAAAAAGCCAAGAAGCATTCGGTAAAAAGACCTGTGAAAACCACAGTTCCATCCGAAACTCTCCCCAACGAAGATAAATCCGAACCTGTTGTAGGTAACCAACCGCTTTCCGACCGCTAAAAAGGCACTTTCATGTCAGTTTCCCATACAGAATATCCTTCAATTCGTCTGCACCGATTTGCCGATAATGTATCAAGCATCCGTCTGCCTCAACGGTTCACCTGCCCTTTCCACTACACGCCACATCCACTTTGCATCCAAGCATCTACCGAAGTGCAAGCTTATCTTTCCACACAAGTTCAATGGAAAGCCGAATTGAAAAAAGGAAAAATGTTTGGTGTCTTAGTTGTAAAAGACAGCCAAAACCAATTGGGGTATCTGGCTGCTTTCTCCGGATTATTGGCAGAACAAAATGATTGGCCCTATTTTGTTCCACCCGTCTTCGACCTGCTACAACCGGATGCCTACTTTAAAGCAGAGGAAGCAAACATATCGGCTATCAACAGACACATTGATGAGTTGGAAAACTCTGAAGCATACCGAGTAGCTCATGAAGCGCTGAAAATTCAAAAGTCCAAGGCCGAACATACCTTATATATATATAAGGAACAGATGCAAAACGAAAAGAAAAAACGGGAATTGCGTCGTCAGGGCATACTTACTTCACAAGAGGAGGCAGAGTTAATCCAAGAAAGCCAATTCCAAAAAGCAGAATTGAAGCGTCTAAAACAGCGTCTACAGCAAGAGGCTCTATCCTTGCAAAATCAAATCAACGCACAAGAAAGCCTTATCAATCAGCTCAAGAACGAACGAAAAACTCGTTCAGCCGCACTTCAGGAATGGCTGTTCCGGCAGTTTAAAATGTACAATGCACAAGGAGAATGTAAAAACCTCTTTGAGATTTTTCAAGCTGAAGGCCAAAGGATTCCACCAGCAGGCTCTGGAGAATGTGCCGCTCCCAAGTTGTTACAGTACGCCTATATCCATCACCTTACTCCCATCTGCATGGCCGAATTTTGGTGGGGACAATCGCCAAAGCACGAAATCAGACATCATGGGCATTATTATCCTGCATGCAAAAGCAAGTGTGAGCCCATCTTACACTTCATGTTGCAAGGATTGGAGACAGATTCCAATCCCTTAGAAGAAGATGCATTTCGCAATGTACCACTGAAAATCGTATACGAAGACGATTGGATAGTAGTGGTCAGCAAACCAGCAGGCATGCTTTCCGTTCCTGGCAAATCGGACAAAGACTCCATGCTGAGCAAACTGCAAAAACGATATCCGAAAGCCACTGGTCCGTTGCTGGTTCACCGGTTGGACATGGATACTTCGGGCTTGCTCTTGGTGGCCAAAACCAAGGAAGTGCACGAACAGTTACAACAACAATTTCACAACCGACTGGTGAAAAAACGATATACAGCTCTGCTTGAAAATACTCCGATACCCTCTCAAGGCAGTATCGACTTACCCCTTTGTCTTGACCCGACCGACCGTCCACGTCAAATGGTACATCCTGTCTACGGCAAGCCTGCACTCACCCACTATCAAGTAATCGGGCAGCAGAAAGGGCACACCTGCATTTCGTTCTTTCCCATCAGCGGACGTACTCACCAATTGCGTGTACATGCAGCACACCCACAGGGGTTAAACAGCCCGATTGTAGGCGATGTTCTTTATGGACAAAAGGCCGACCGTCTCTATCTTCATGCCTCCTGTTTGTCATTCCGTCACCCCATTACCGGTCAAGAAATCACCGTAACCGAAGAGGCCGATTGGGAGTAATCAAGATGCAACGACAACAGGTTTCAGCTTTTTCAATCGCCCATACACATAAATAAAGGCAGGTATCAAAAAAGCATCTGCAGCAAACCAAGCTGTGGTATCTCCAAAACAAACGGCCACAAATCCCCATGCCGGCACTGCATACAAACTGACCAAAGCTCTGGCTATCATTTCCGATACTCCCGAAAGCATAGCCAGATTGGTATATCCCACTCCCTGAATAGTATAGCGAAGGATACAAAGCAAGCCCAAAATCGGGAAGAAAGTACAAGCAACACGCAGGAACAAACGAGTATCGTTCAGCACCTCTACTTCCGAAGCATCAACAAAGAGTAAAGCCAGTGTAGTCGAACCATACCACAGCACGAACCAACAAACCACAGTATAAATCAACATCATGCAGAAGCTCGACTTAATACCGAGCAAAACACGTTCCGGCTTTCCTGCTCCAAAATTCTGTCCACTGAAAGTAGCCATGGCAATTCCCAAACTTTCCAACGGACACAAAAAGAACATCTTGATACGCATGGCTGCCGTAAAAGCAGCTACACAGGCCGTACCCAAAGCATTATTCGCACTCTGAAGCATGATACTGCCAATCGCTGTAATGGAAAATTGCAACCCCATCGGCACCCCGATTCCCAATAGGGTACGAGCCAACCTGCCTTGAAATTGACGTTCTGTTGCCGTCCCTTTCAGTATTTCAAAGCGTTGATACATATACCAATAACATAAGATTGCCGACACACCTTGAGCCATAAGTGTTGCAATAGCAGCTCCTGCAACTCCCCAACCCAATACTAAAATACAGAGCAAATCGAGCAATACATTGAGAATAGTAGAAAACAATAAAAACCAAAAAGGTGTCTTACTGTCGCCCAAAGCACGAATGATACTGGCTAGCAAATTGTAAAAGAACGTACACGGCACTCCCATAAACGTGACAAGTAAATAGGCATAGGCATCCTCGTAGATATTAGAGGGCGTCTGCATCATCCGCAATATGGGACCACACAGCAGACTCGTGACGATTGCAATCACTACCGACATCACGGCAGCCAACTGCAACCCGACATAGACATACTGTCTCATTGTGGCATAATCGCGTGCGCCAAACTTCTGAGCTACCGGAATACCAAACCCACAGCAACATCCGTTGCAAAACCCTAATATCAGGAAAACAACCGAAGTGCTAGCTCCTACCGAAGCCAATGCATTAAGACCTAAAAACTTACCTACAATAGTAGCATCAATCAGCGAATAAGTCTGCTGAAGCAGATTGCCCAACAACAATGGGATAGCAAACTTAAATATCAGAGGCATCGTTGCCCCGGAAGTCATTTCTTTAGAAACAGACATAAGAATAGCAGTAGTAAAAAACGATGCAAAATTAGAAGAACTTGCGCACAAGACGATTGACGTAAATCAAAATCATTCGGACGTCTTACGTAGCAAACGAAAAGAAAGCAATACGTTTGCCCGTATCGGCAGAATACGTATCTTTGTGAACAAACCCTATTCAAATCATTATGAAACGAATTATCATCGTAGGAGCCACCTCGGGAATGGGTCGCGAAGTGGCTCTTCATTATATCACAGCCGGCTGCCGAGTAGGCATTGCCGGAAGACGAATCGAAGCATTGAAAGAGTTGCAGGCCAAAGCTCCTCAATCGGTCGAAATAGAACAACTCGATGTAACCGCTCCCGATGCAGACCAAGCATTGCTGCGACTCATCCAGAAGTTGGGTGGCATGGATTTATTTTTCCTCAGCTCAGGCATTGGAAGTCAGAATCTGCAATTACAACCCGACATTGAATTGCAAACGGCACAAACCAACGTGGTAGGATTCACCCGCATGGTCGATACAGCTTTCAATTACTTCAAGAGGCAAGGGGGAGGCCATTTGGCTATCATCAGTTCGATAGCCGGAACCAAAGGACTTGGTTCTGCTCCGGCCTATTCGGCTACCAAACGTTTCCAAAACACATATATCGATGCTTTGGCACAACTCTCGAAGATGGAGAATTGCGGTATCCACTTCACAGATATCCGACCGGGCTTTGTGTCTACAGCTCTTTTAAAAAACAAGTCATACCCGATGTTGATGCGTCCGGAGTATGCTGCCGAACACATCATCAAAGCCTTGGAAAAACAAAAACGAGTAGTCATCATCGATTGGAAGTATGACATCCTCGTTTTCTTCTGGCGTCTGATACCTCGTTGGCTTTGGGAACGCCTGCCTATCCGCAACGATAAGCATTAGAACATAAACAGAGCGGAAACAACCACACGGTGGTTGTTTACCGTATGTGTTTGGTCTATCTTGCCCGATTCTCTATTCAAGTCGCCATACCACACATTACTAAACATATATTCAGCACCAAACTTCCAATGTGGCAAGTTGTAGGTAAGCTCTGCTCCGCACGTCATCAGCTGATCCACATCAGTACCGATACCATAACACATGTTGGAAACCAAAGCCTTTTTGGTACCCAAATTTTTTGTATAACCCATAAAGATTCCCGGTTTCCACCGATTGCCATACACAGCATTCACCCATGTACTGGAATGACGCATCGGTGTATACTCCATCTCTCCGGTACGAGAATCGATAGCTGTAATACCATATCCTCCCAACATCGACATGTGTGTTAGGTTAGAAGCCAAAATAGTCTTCGCAGCAACCATGTAATCCTTGTCTACATATTTCAGATGTGCCTCACCCGACACAGATGTTACCCGTTCGTTTACTTTATAAACACGTTCTTCCACTTCCGACTGCTTGCGTGGCTTGAGCGAAAGCACTTCTACCCCAGCACCGGCTATCCAACCGTTGTTCCGATAATCGGCACCTACATAGAATTCGGGTACACAGCCGTATTTTAGGTAGTCGATACTTTTACCAGCAGGACCTGCCGACTTAAACTGCGATTGCCAGATAGCTGCTGCCGTAAAACGTACTTTATTGCATTGGTATTGAAAACGAACCATCGGAGCACGTCCGAAAGGTTGAAAAGGTGCACCTGTAGCCAAATTCAGTATCTGAGGAGACACATCGCCAAAGAGCGGATGCCATGTCTGTCCGACCAACAGATTTGCTTTCTCCCAAGACAAGTTCAAATACGCCTGGCGAAGACGAATCAGCGAAAAATTACTTCCTGCCCCACGAAAATCCATCTCCACTTTAGCCGAAGTCTTTGCATTGCCTATCATCGGACCTTTCACATCCAATCCCAGACGGGTATAAAGCACATAAAGACTGCCATTGGGGGTTGCATTCAAATCGTTATGATTGGCATCGTAACGTATATCCTTCGGATACATATAGAACAATCCGTCCACCGTTTCCTCATTAGCTCGGGTATTGTAAAACAAATCGGCACGTACCTGACCATAAATCTTATATTCAAAATTTTTCTTTTGGGCAAACATGCCACTCGCTGTCGACAAAAGCGCCATCCACAAAATAAGTCGTTTCATTTTTACTGATTTAAATTCTAATCTGCAAAGATACAACAAAGAACCGAAAGAGCCTCTGAAAATGAGATTAAGATACGCAGACTCCTATTTTAAGACATTTTTTACATCTACGACAAGCTCTCCAAAATCAATTAACGCATTAAACACGGATATACGCGAATAATGTTCCAAATCGGTCGCAAAGATATCCGCCTCTTGCAAGAGTCCTTCTTCGATAAGGCGTTGACGTTTGGTCCCGGCAAGCAATGGCGATGCCGGGGTATACCAACTACCCTCGCGCCACAAAGCCACATTCCCGATTGAAGTGTCGGTCAGCAATCCGTTCTTCACAATCAGCACATCATCGGCTGCGCCACGACAAGCGAATGCTTGCACCAGTCCGCTCCGGTCGGTACTCTTATAGCGATAGTCTATCTCATCGTTCTCCACAAGGCGTAAAGAAACAACCGCACGCAACTGATACGGTACATAGGTCACCTCTTGAAAAGCCTCATCATACACGACCCGGCATTTCCACCGTCCCGGACAAATAGTCGGAAGTGTGGAACGCACATACACCGACAAGTCCAATGCTTGAGCATCAGGATAAAACGTCTGTCGAGTCCGGTTCATCCGTTGCTGATGATAGCCCAATGCCTGCGGTTCTCCGTCCTCGACACAAATGGTTTCAACAAATGGGCACATATACTTTCTGTTTCATTTCTTCGTATTCGCTTCGCGCATCACTCTGGCATGTGATTCCGCCTCCACTCTTAAAGCAGTACTGTCCATCCGCTTGTTCCACAAAGCGAATCAAGACACCGCTGTCGATATTACGTCCATCGCAATATCCCACAATCCCGGTATAAAAACCTCGTTCATAGGTTTCTGCTTCCGCTATAATCTCTACTGTTTTCCGCTTCGGGGCACCGGTAATGCTTCCGGCAGGCAGCAGCGAGAAAAAGAGTTCCCCTAAATGTTCCCAATAGCATTCAGGCAGTCGCCCTACAATTTCCGAGCTGGTCTGCAAAATCGGACCTTTGTTCGTCATCAGTTCATCAAAATAGCGGTAACGCTCCACATGTACCTGATTGGCTACCCGGCTGAGGTCATTACGAATCAGGTCGACAATGGTGGCATGTTCAGCCGCTTCCTTTTCGTCTTCCCAAAGCGCCCTACGTGCATCCGGCAAAGAAGCATCAATCGTCCCTTTCATAGGAAAAGAGCGGATGAATCCATCCTCAATGCGGACAAATATCTCCGGAGAGAAAACGACAAACCGATTCTGAAACCACACTTTATACAAAGCCTTGGAATGCCGATAAATGGTTTGCAAAGAAAGGTTCGTCTGTATGGGAGTCCGGCAAGTCAGGTTAGCCAAATAGCTGTTTCCGGCCAACATATTATCCTGTACAATGCGAAAAGAGCGTTCGTACTGTTCAAACGACTGTGGCGAAGGAATCCACTGTACAGGCTTTGGAAGGGTTTCTGGCTCGTCTTTAAAACATTCATTCGTCACCCCATTCAAGTTATAAAGCCACTCTTCGGGCGAAATAGCGTTCGGCTCTTCCACATATATTTCTTGTTGATTATAGTCAATAAGAAATACAAAAGGTCTATGCCGAGAAGCCAGTTCATTCATCCGCACAATGGCTTGCGATTTTGTTATAGCATTCATCTCTAAAAGTCAGATTCAAGTTATGTTTCATGATAGTGCACAAAAATAGTTCTTATCTCTGAAAAAATCAATCGGGCTTATGGAATATAGAATGAATTCCGTATTTTTGTTGTCCTATTTCCAGACATAGTCTCGACAACCCGACCGGTCGCACCGGATAAAATAGATAATTAACCCATTTATGAAAACAAACAGATACAACTTCTTTTTTATACTGATGCTTATAGCCATCAGCTTCACACTTCCTTTTTTGATGAGTCATACCACCCACAATACGATGGATTCGCACCCCACCCACCGATTCAGCCCGACAGTGTCTCCACAGATACCTGCCCAGGTCAGCTTTGCCGGCCAAACCATTCGGACAGACCGCTACGACTTGCGCGAACGGTTGGACCGCGAGCTCAGTTCGTTCAGTTATATGCACTCCTCTACCATGCTGATTTTAAAGCGAGCCAACCGCTACTTTCCCGTCATCGAGCCGATACTAAAAGCCAATGGCGTACCCGATGATTTCAAATACTTGATGGCTATTGAGAGCAACCTCGACACACGTGCCTTGTCGCATCGCGGTGCAGCAGGTCTATGGCAATTTATGAAAGAAGCAGGGAAAGAATATGGTCTGGAAGTGAACACGAATATTGACGAGCGCTACCATATCGAGAAGTCAACCCGTGCAGCTTGCCGTTACCTGAAGAAGGCGTATAGCCGATACGGCAACTGGATGAGTGCAGCAGCGTCCTACAATGCCGGTATGGGACGCATTTCTTCCTCACTGAAAGAGCAGAACGCTGATACCGCACTCGACCTCTGGCTCAACGAAGAGACCTCGCGCTATATGTTCCGCATCCTGGCCATCAAAACCATCTTCGCACACCCTTCACAATACGGTTTTCACCTTACAGCAGAAAATTTCTACCCCATGTTCACTTATCGCACAGATACCTTAAAAACCGGCATTGAAAATCTTGCCGTCTATGCTCAGACGCATGGGATAACGTATGCACAGCTCAAAGATGCCAATCCTTGGCTACGTAGCACATCGCTTGAAAACAAAAGCGGACGGACTTATGTGCTAAAGATACCGCACAAAACGTCCATCCACTACGACCCGTCGAAGACTCGTGTCCACAACGCCAACTGGCTAAAATAAAGTCTTTGGTCTTATTAACGCGACACGCGCCCTGACGTATTTCCTCCCATCAGACTTTCCACTTCCGCTACCGTCACTTCGTTGGCATCACCACGAACCGTGTTCTTCAAAGCCGAAGCGGCCATAGCAAATTCCAAAGCGAGCTGGTCATTGTCGGGATAAGCTATCAGGCCATAAATCATACCTGCTACCAATGCATCTCCTACCCCTACCTTATCCACGACATGGTCCACATCATAGACAGCAGAAGTCTTAATCGTACCATCCGAATAAAGCACTGTACCCAAAACATCATGATTCACACTCATTGAGTTTCGCAACCCCACAAACATCTTCTTGCAGCGGGGATATTGACTTTCGATGAGCTGACATTCTCTTAAGAAGCCCTCTTTATCGTACTGATAGTCGGCCGAGGTAGCAGTAAACGTTACATCAGAGATGCCCAAGGTATTTTTATATTCCGACATGGCTCCAAAGATGACATCGCTTTTCGCCACCATGGCAGGCATCACTTCCAATGCCGATTTTCCGTATTGCCACAAATTCTTACGATAATTCAAGTCGCAACAGATGGTAAGCCCCATCCTGTCGGCTACCTCAATCGCTTCCATGCAGACATCGGCAGCCTGCTGCGAAACAGCCGGCACAATGCCCGACCAATGAAACCAGTCGGCATCTGCAAAGATTTGTTCCCAGTCTATCATACCGGGTTTCAGAGTAGCAAAAGCCGAGTCGGCTCGGTCGTACACCACCCGTGAAGCCCGCATTGCTGCACCTTCTTCCAAAAAATAAATGCCCAAGCGCTCTCCTCCACGCAGTATATGCTGCGTGCTCAATCCTGCTTTACGCAACGAAGCCAGGCAAGCCTCTCCCACTTCATTCAGAGGCAGGCGGGTCACAAACTCTACATCTTGTCCAAAGTTAGCCAAGGAAGCAGCAACATTCGCTTCACTCCCTCCAAACGACACTTTCAACATATCTGTCTGCTTCAACCGCAGGCAATCGGGAGGTGTCAGTCTCAGCAACACCTCTCCAAAGGTAACTATTCGCTTTCTCATTTAATTATCGCATTTAACCTAACAAAAATAAGCAAACTTTCTGACAAACAAAAATAACCACTCTACTGTTTATCCCCTTCTCCTAAAAATGGTGAACGGCAGCAGGCACTAGTAAACAAAAAAAGGGGGTGAATCGCTCATTCTGATTCACCCCCTCTCTGACTATGCAAGTCGATTGTTCGAACGGTTACCGAAGTTTAAAGCACAATAAATCACCGTTTGTCAAATAAACCTGCAACAAATATACTCCGAATGGGTTCTTCTTTTCCAACGACAATACATACTGCTTGGCATTTACAGCGTCCTGCAACAGACAGTTTCCTGCCATATCATACAAGCAAACCTTCTGAATGTCGGTCAAAGCGGATACATGATAAGCATCAGCCTCTTTGGTCAAAGACACCTGCGACGATTTGGGTACAGAGTTCAATGAAGCGATACCTTCATTTATACCTTTCAACATCGGATAGCCATCATTCTGTCCTTCATAGAATGCCCATATTTCACCAAAATCCCAATCAACGAATGTACTCTGTTTTTTCAGTTCGTCTGTAGTCTTTCCTTCACACTGCACATCTTCATGATAAAATCCACCTACACCGTCCAAGGCAGAGACTTCGGTATTCCAATAACATCCCGAAATGATACCGGTCGATTTAGTACCTATAAGTCCGCCGGCAAAAGTATCATCCTCTACCACTACCTTCGCTACAGCATAGCAATTTGTCACCCTGCTATCCGAATAAGAGCTAGTACCAATCAGTCCGCCAATATTTTGTTCGCCTTTCACTTCATTCACTCTGGCAAAGCAATTTTTAACAACCGAGTTGTCGTTCTCACCCACCAGACCGCCAACGTGTATAATACCTGAAACGGCATTGGCAATAACACAACATCTTTCAACCTCCGAACTAGACACCGTACCAAACAAGCCTCCGGATTTCTCGTCACCTTTCACATCGGCATACGATACAGACATCTCTATCTTAGAACGAAGCGTATATCCGGCAATACCTCCGGTCAGGCGTGCAGGTTTAATTTCCGTAGGCACACCCACCACAGCACCTTTTGTCACAATTTCCGTAGGCACACCCACCACAACACCTTTTGTCACACAATCCTCAACAGCACCTTCATTAATCCAAGAAACGATACCTCCCACATAGTCGCGTCCTTCCACACGGGCATCGACCATACAGTTTGCAATCAAGCCTTTATCTTGATAACCGGCTACACCTCCTGCATAGAAATCAACAGCTTTCACCTTCGAATTAATCACCTGGCAGTCCGATACTTCAGCATCATGTACATATCCGGTCAGCCCACCTACGTTTTCCGAACCTGTCACATTGGCATTATCGATTACTACATTGGTAACCTTTCCTTCGTAAACATATCCGAACAAAGACTGATACATTTCGTCGGGGCGATTAATCATCAGGTTAGAAATCTTATGTCCGTTCCCATCATAAAATCCCTTAAATCCCACTTTTTTTGTGAGCCCCATTACATAATAGAATCCACCGATAGGTCTCCATCCCTTTCCATTATCCCATGTATGAGAAGAAGACAAATCGATGTCTTTCTGCTGACTAAAATAGCGTTCCTCCATTTCCTGCCCGCTATTAACGCTCACCGCCATCCAGAGAAGATGATACATATCTTCTATCTGATAAGGGTCTTGTTTGGTTCCTGCTCCTTTAGGAGTGACTGCATCATAATAAGGATAATCGTTCTGTGCTTGAGTGCTCATCGGATTTACAAACAGTCCGATAAGCGCCAAGAAGCAAACGCTTACGTTTACTTTCGCCGATTTATAAAATAAGCTTTTCATATACCGCCTTTTTCCCGTTGGTTATTTAATATAAACCTTAACCGACTCATTGCCCTGACGTATGATATAAATACCGGCATTCAAGTTTTCAGTCTTGATTTCTACCATTCCGTTTTGCAACATATCAGATGATATTTTTTGTCCAGCCAATGAAATAAGTTCTACAGGTTCATTCTTATTGGAACGAACAGCCAAAGTTCCTTTACCTATATAATAAGTACATTGCAAAGGTTGCACGATGCTACCACCATCAATCGAAGTCGTTTCGTCTTCATATTCAGCCATCGGAACAACTTTCACATCCAAATCTTTATCGGCAAATACAGACAATGAGTTATCCGTAAAATATGTTTTTTCATCCAACATATACTTCACACCGTTCACTTCCCAATGATGCAAATCCACCTTACCGGATGGATTTTCAAACGGATATACTTCAAACAAGATATCGTCACCCGGATCGACTTGACTGCCAGACTCTATTTCCGGGGCACCCGAAATGCTGTTGTTTTTAGCTACAAGAACAGCTGTTTGAGGTTCTGTATAAGTAACGGTTCTTTTTTCACCGTCTTTAAAGAAAGACACTGTCAGATAAAAACCGGCCGGCATGTTCTGCTTATAGAACTGATCCGGGCGACTGGGGAATCGTGCACCTTCTTCTCCAAAATTCCATGACAAGATGTTATAACCTACATCTGTCATCGGGTCAAAATAGGCACCACGATCTTTAGGCAACAAATAGGTATTACCATCTTCCAACGGTTCTATAGCGCGCCCAAAGTCACCTTGTTCTTCCACATTGACTTCTTTTCCTCTTGAACCTTCTTCAGGAACAATGAATGTAACAGGAATCAGCTCACACACATCCACAAACACATCCATATCCTGTGTCACCTTTATCACTTGCTCTGTACTGCTGTACGACTGTTCAATCTCTTCTTTTTTACCATTCACAGTCGTTTCCCAAACATAAGCCACATAGTTTTCACGAGGTGTAATCTTGAAACGTACATCCGAATTTTGAAGTATTTTATAGGTTACGCCATCCGCCTCCGGCAAAACTTCATAAGCATCATCAGCAGTCTTTAATACAAAAACTTGAAGCGCATCGTGAGAATCCATATTCACACCATAAGTCACCGAGACTTCATCTTGAGCCATAGTCATAGACAAGGCGCTTGAAATTGCAATCAAAGCTACAAACACAAAGTAAAATTTCTTCATAATTTGTTAATTTAAAGATTAATATAAAACAAAAGTTGCCGTAAATATATGAATCTCTTAATAACCTACAAATACAAACATCATCGCCTCTGCATTTTTAAGCATTGTTTATACAACTAAACATTTTTATTCAGTCGTATAAACAATGCCGATTCTTATTTTTTTCTTTTTCACTTCTATTCTACTATTTCTACTATTTCTTCTTTCTCCACAATCACCCCCTCACTCACACCTTCCACATGGATAGAATAATCGGTAGCAAAATCGGCCGAATAGAATTCAATAATAGCTTTGCCATTGTCATCCAGCTTCACATCCGGATTCCAATAGAGCGTAGTGCGCAAATCTATTTTAGGAGAAGCTTTCTGCTTGGCTGTGGCGTATGCAGGAGCATAAAAAGTAGCCTCACGCTGATAGCCCAACGGACTAAACACAAGCGCATTCTTCCGTTTCTTCAAACCCGCATCCCAATGCCCTTTCTTCGTTGTAATATCAATGACACCACCGGAGCCACGAGCCCCAAATATCGCAGATTCTGATGGTTTGAACACATTAATATGATCTATATCCATAAATGAAATAGAAGAATAGTCAAACTCTTCTCTAGCATAATACGGATCATTCATCTGAATACCATCTATCACAACCAATACGGAAATATCACAACCTTTAAAGAAAACCTTTTCATAATTTGCAGGAAGATTTAGTTGTGGTATTAATGGTAGAACACCTCCATCTTGGATCTTTCTTCGATTAACATAAGTCGGTTTATATACTGACAATTCCATAGGTTTAATAACCAATCCCGGTACACGTCGAAGTACCTCCATCAGCGTAGTAATACTACGTTGCTCAAAATAAGCCTCGTCATACGTGCGGGTGGCTATCAGCTGCATGACATCAGGCACCTTTTTCGGAGCAACTTTTACCACCTCATCCAGCCAAATGTTCTTCATCCCCGTCTCCTGAGACAGGTAGTTGGCTGTCTTATGCGTATAGCTGTCCACATCCTGCATACGGAGCGGACGAGATATACAAGCCAATCCAGGAATCGGATAAGTATCACCGTCCATACTGACTTCGACATGTTCGCTTCCGTTCTTACCAAATGCATAAAGGTAGAAACGGGTACTGTCTGCAAACTCAAAACCTTCGAAACTGAAACGACCGTTTCCATCGGTTTCCATCACATTTGCCCAACGTTTGTCCAAAGAAGCAAAACCGATCTGACAACCAGACTGCGGACGCATCCGAAGACCACCTAAAACAGTTCCGGTAAGGGCCTGACCGACTTCTATCGGAGAGAAACTTTCGGCATAACGTCCCTGAAGAACCGAAGGAATATCGTACCGACGCCAGCCTTGAGTCAGCATAAGTGCATCCAAAGCACAGATACGATAGGTACTGTTGTCGCGGAAGTAATAAGCCGGAGACTCTATCTCACCGCGAAGCTCGGAAGTCAGAAGCAAGGAGGTGTAAACTGAAGTACATGTATCGGGACGAACCACACCAAGGTCGGTCACTGAAACAGAAAGACTGCCACGAAGCGGACGGCCATCCGGACGCTTCAGGCTTAAACGGGTACGGACCGATTCACGAACACCATAACGAGAATGGTCGGAAGACAAAGAACCGGAGATCTGCATCCCGGTACGGTTAAACAGAAGACGCTCGCTAAGCGGACGACCATTGCCATCGAGAAGCAGGAACTGAACAAGGCCGCAGGGGAAAAGCTTGGAAGAGAACTTTACCCATTTCTTTCGCGGATTCCAGGGAGCGGCATAATAGATTTCGCCACGGCTATGGACTACAAGTGTAGCACCGGAAAGCGAAGAAGATTCGCCCTGAAGAACTCCTACCGCTATCTTATTGTGATGCTGAGTCACGGCAAGGACACTGGCTGAAGTTGAAACGGGAGGTAGATTAAAACGACGCACACCACCCGACTCTGTATGGCAAACGGCATAATAGCTCAATTCGGAACGGGGCTGGAAATAGAAGCTACCCATGCCTTTATATAAGGAAGAAAAGGAGACCACTTCACGGTCTTCCGAGTCATAGACCGTACCACTTACCGGGACGGACCAACCATCGGAGCCCAAAGCCTTGAAACCGACTTTACACCAATGCTCAGGAACCAAGTAACCACCCTCCGGATAAAAAGATACATCGAAAAGACTGTCTGTAGAAAGAGAGGGCAGCGACAGATACTGACGGAAGTTGCCGGCACGAACCAGTAAAGGAGAAGAAGATTCAGACATACGGAGCGTAGCATGGTAAAGACTGTCGGAATCGCTCCACTTCGTGGCAAGCGTATCTGTGCCATGAGTCAGGTAAATACGATATGGATGCAACCGGTTTCCTTTATACAGGTCGGTAAACCAAAGCCGGATATCCCACTTCTGACCACGAGGGGTGAAAGATGCCTCTGCCAACAAGGACTTCTGAATGGGATTGCTGATGTAGACGTTCTTGCGGAAAAAATAATCGGGACGGTCTTGCATCAAGAGGGTATAGGCACGAAGTGTATAGTTGCCTTCGGCAAGCGTATCGCCCAGTTGGATATAACCGGAAAAGATACTGTCACGCTCACGAACCTTAACCCGCGATGCAACACGTCCATCGGGTGAGAGAAGTTCGGCATACACATACTTGCTGTTTTCCGAACGAGCCAACGTGAATGCATCTACCAGATAGGCACGAAACCAAAGCCGTTCACCGCTTACATAGTGAGGCTTGTCGGTATGCAAATGAATTTTTTCCTGAGGGAAAAGGCTACGCTGATTGTAGAGGTGTGAGGTCAGGCTGTCGGCTTGAGTCAGCGTTTGGGCTCTAAGCACAGAGGATGGGTACGACAACAGTACGCCTAACAGACAAAGCATCCTAAATAGTTTTGCTAAGTTTTTCATGAGCATACATTGTTAAAGGTTAAACATCTAAATCCGTTTCACTATCTCAAATATAGTGAAACTAACCTTTACGATACTCATTTAAAGCGTGACAAATGCACTTCTACCCCGTGACAAATGTCTAAATATGAAAATATTCGGCAGCTAAAGCCTTTCCCTTTTCTGTGGAATTCAACTTTCTTAAAATGCGAGCTTTATATTGTCGGATGCCGGAAGGAGACAAATTCAAGCACCGGGCGATGCAATAGTTGTTCAATTCAAGCTTAACGTATAGACAGCTATACATTTGTTCCGAATGACTCAACGTAGGAGCCGTATCATTCAGTTCCCGAAAGAATGCAGCAAAAGTCTTCTCCAAATAAGCAGTCAGCAAATCTATTTCAGTGTATGAGAAGGTGATTTCTATCTGCTCTTTATTACGGTTGTACCGCTTGTCTTGTTCTTTCAACATCGCTATTTTCGATAAGACAGGCTCTATTTCCGGACAGCCCGAATCGTCAACAGGCAATATGCTTTCGGCCACTTCATCAACAGGCAAGCCTGCTCTTCCTTTCTTCTTTTGAAACCAATACCAATAGGATAGAACTAGAAAAAGAAAAAATCCTCCGAGCATTCCCCAAAACAAACCGGTCCAATAGCGAGAGGAATTCTGAGGCGGATTTAAATAAGTATACCAAACTTCCCACAACGCTTCCGGCCTACTTTTCAAAATCTGTTGATGCCATTTATTCTGAAAGTCCAAATTATAAGCTAACGCTTCTATCGAATCACCCTCCATCTGATACATCCGAGATTTACCCCATAAGGCTCCAAGCTGCGTGAAGGGCGAAGGACTGCAAAGTGCCTTCTCGTACAAAGGTAATGCTTCTTGCCAATTTCCTTCCTGATTCAAGAGCAATGCTTTCAGCAAACAATTATTGTAATGGCCCAACGAATCTTTAATTTGTAGGGAAGATAAATCGACAAATTTGCGCGCCTGCTTATAATCACCCCAATAAAGCATCTCCCAAGCCAAATTATTATAGATGCGCCCTACCTCATTGGAGTCTTTCACCTGAGCAATCAAAGAATAAGATTTATTGATAGAATCAAAAGCCAAATGAGGAGCTTCCGGCAAATAAGATTTACCAATGCCTCGAAGCGAACGGCTCAACAAGGTTTTGTCTTCTAAATGACGTGTCACCTCACAAGCCTGCTTATAGACATCTAAAGCCTGTTTCTTAAAATCATGACATTCCAGCAAATCAGCAATTTCCAGGTAGATTTGTCCCAACAATTCGTTACGACCGGCTTTTTTAGCCAACCGGCTTGCCTGTATATAAGTTTCCAAAGCATTCTCCAACGAACCGGTCTGATTCATAAGCTGTGCATGCTCAAACAGCTGCTCAGCCCGGCTTTCGTCATGAACATCCTGACAAGAAGAGAAGCTAAGGAATAAAATCATCCAAATAAACACAGTTTCTCTTATAGAAAAGAGTTTTCAAGGTTAACAGCTGCAAATATAGCATTTAAAATAGCAATATTGCGTATTTGATTTTTTTTAAACAAAAAAAGGTCGGTTATCAACCAAGACAACCGACCTTTGACTTATTCAAGCAGCAAACAGCTACAAACTTGTTTCTGTTTTTGCTATTACTCCATCGTTCAACTGATAATCTCCCTCTTCTGTTTCGCACGACTGAAAAAACATTTCCTTACGAGCCTGTTCGGGTGGAAAACAAAAATAGGTGCATACTGCTTTCGAGCAAAGCTCTCCTGCCGAGTTGTACAGACAAGCCTCTACCAAAGCCAAATTGCGTTTCTGCTCCAATATATGTGCACGAAGCAACAAATAGGAATCGTTGGTGCTGACTGCTTTCAAGTAGCGAGTCTCCATCTTGGAGGTAACCCCACCGGTCTGCAGTTTCCGAAACACCACCCACCCCGATATTTCATCGAGCAATACCGACTGAATGCCGCCATGCAACGTATTCAGCCAACCTTGATATTGTGCTTCCGGATGCCATACACTTACAATATCGTCGCCATCCTCGTAAAACTCCATACGCACTCCGGCTACATTTTCCGGAGCGCATCCGAAGCAGTTATAGCCTTCTACACCTTTCCAAGGATTTATCAGTTTCTTCATTTATTTCTGTTTCTTATAATTTTCCAAACCGGCATTCAAGAAATGCAAATAATTATCTACATCTTCATCGAACGAGTAAGCAGTGGTCAATGGCATGCCTTCGGCATCGAGCAAGACATAGAACGGCTGTGCATTGGCACCAAACTTCGTACGCTGCAAGTAGCTCCACTTGTCACCTATTGTACGAAGCTTACGCTGTGTTCCGTTTTCCTCTACCATAATCGGTTCTTTCAACGGAGTCTTATCATCTACAAATAGCTGAATCAATACATAGTCGTTCTGCATGATGTCGGCCACTTTGCTATCTGTCCAAACAGCCAATTCCATCTTACGGCAGTTTACACAACCATAACCGGTAAAGTCAATCATAGCCGGCTTACCCACCCGTTTGGCATAAGCCATACCTGCATCGTAATCGTCGAACTGTGCATGAACTTCGTTGGTATAAAGATTGAAATCCTGTGTCTGCATTGGAGGAGCAAAAGCACTGACTGCCTTACAAGGTGCACCCCACAAGCCCGGAATCATATAAATAGAGAACGCCAATGAAATCAGGGCCATGAAGAAACGAGGCACAGAAACCTTGTTGCTATCATCATCGTGCGGGAATTTAATCCATCCCAACAGGTAGAAGCCCAGCAAGCCAAATATCACAATCCACAATGCCAAGAAAGTTTCACGATCGAGGATGTGCCAACCGTATGCCAAGTCGGCAACCGATAAGAACTTCAAGGCAAAAGCCAACTCAAGGAAACCAAGCACAACCTTGATAACATTCATCCATCCACCCGACTTAGGCATCGATTTCAACCAAGACGGGAACATGGCGAAGAGTGTAAATGGGAATGCCAATGCCAAAGCAAAACCAAACATTCCGATGGCCGGCCCCAGAATGCTGCCCGATGTAGTAACCTCCACCAACAGGAAGCCTATGATAGGACCTGTACAAGAGAATGAAACCAAAGTCAAGGTAAACGCCATCAAGAAAATGCTAAGCACACCTGTTGTAGCCTCGGCCTTGCTGTCGACCGCATTGCTCCACTTCGAAGGAAGTGTGATTTCGAATGCACCGAAGAAAGATGCAGCAAACACCAGCAGCATCAGGCAGAACAAGATGTTGAAGATGGCATTGGTAGAAAGAGCATTCAAGGCGCTTGCTCCGAATATCAGTGTGACAGCCAAGCCCAATACCAGATAAATCACCACGATAGAAGCACCGTAAATCCAAGCATCGCGGATGCCTTTCTTCTTATCTTTTGTACGTTTCAAGAAGAAGCTGACCGTCATCGGAATAATAGGCCATACACAAGGGGTAAACAGAGCGACCAAGCCTCCTACAAAACCGGTGAAGAGGATGTAAATCCAAGAATGGTCTTCTGTCTGACCGGCAGCTTCGCCATGAGCGCTTAACTCTTCAATCACCGGCGTCCACAAATCGCGAACGGCTTCGGTAGTGTCCGGCTTTTCGACAACAGCTTCCTGTGTCTCTTCTCCGGCAGCAGCCACTTCGCCTGTCTTCTCGGCTTCGGATTCAACCGCTACAGCCGGTTTGGCAGCAGCAACGCCTTCTGCTTTCCCTAAGAAGCTGAAATTGACATCGGTAGGCGGCAAACAGCTCTGGTCGTTGCACGCACCATACTGCAAGTAGCCTTCTATCTTGTAATCGGGAGCTGTGAATTTCACTTTCTGGGCAAACGTAGCTTTATCCAGGAAAAAACGCAATTCCATGCCAAACATCGCATCGTATTCTTTCACGACATTGCCACGCGGAGTAAGTTTGCCAACCAACTCCATCCCTTGCATCAAATCTGTATTAAAAGTTGCCGAAGTGGGACCATCGTCGCCCATCTCGACCGAATACACATGCCAGCCTTTTTCAATTGTAGCTGTAAAAACAATTTCGGCCTCGGAAGCCGACAGCTTTTTCAATTCAGTCTTCCACTTAACGGGTTCCTGAATCTGTGCTTGAAGTCCAATCAAGCCACACAGAAACATGCTTAACAACAGCATCGATTTTTTCATATTCTCTTTCTCTTAAGGGAGGTTCTATAAATTCAATTTGTCATTAGCGAATAGTCAGAACCTCATT
>DYCT01000299.1 GCA_019417975.1 Bacteroides sp. | reverse complement strand
GGTTTATTCCGTATCTGCAAGCCATTTGGTTATAAAAATGACAATTCTTCAAACATTTTCTTATAAAAGACCGATTTTTCCTCGATACTTTTAGGGTAAGCACGCGATGAAGAGGGCATCCTGTATAGCCACATCTCTTTATCTTTGAAAGAAAAAGGGCTTCGTTGACCTATTGCAGGTTCTGTCACCTCCAGTTGTGAACGGAGTGTGTCGGTCGACTTTTGTCCTGTTGTGACAATGGCTTCGCATTGAGGTAACTGTTGCAATAGCAAAGGGATATTGGTCGCTTCGATTACTTCCAAGTATTTGTCGGAAGCGTTGTCTTGCAGTCTGCGCACCTGTGTGGCCGAGTCGAAAACGGCAATGCCTTTTTCTTGCAAAAAAGCCACAATTCGGTCTTTATCGAAAGCTTTTAGACTTGGTAAGAGGAAATGAAACTTGTTTTCGAAGAAAATCCATCCGAAGATTCGCCACATGTCATTTTGTAGGTTGGGGTAGTAGAAGTCCATACTCCAACGCTTCTGTTGGGGAGGGAAGCTCCCTAACAGAAGTAATCTGGCATTAGCCGGTAAAAATGGTTCTAACGGATGTGCTTCGATGGGTATCATGCCTCTTTATTTGCTCCTTTTTTACGTTTACCGCTTTTGGCTAACATTACTATTTGGTAAACATATTCGGTCATCCACTCTTCTGAATAGCCCAACCGCTCTTGATAGATGCGGATGTTTTTAGCAATGGGGCGTACTTCGTCCGATTTCCAATCTGTCTTTGTCAGTACATCATGGATGGTTTTTTGCGTCATGGTATAGAGCGCTTTCCGGAAGAATTTCGGGAGTGTGAATTTCCATTTCATCAAGTTTCCAATCACCATCATTAGGTCACTGCTGAAGCCTTGGAACATGAATAGATAGTTTTTGATATCGTTTTGATTGCGACAGCAACGGCGAATAGACTGGTCTATTTCTTTGAAGAAGCCTTCGCTCATACCATATTCCTGCATCAATAGTTTACGGCAATGGCTGCGTTCTGCTACTCCTAACTTTCCTCCTTGTGTGGCTACTTTATATACATGCTTGTACATAGCAATATCCGGAAGGAATCGTATGTTGGTTACACCCAGATTGATGGCCATTACCGATTGGTAGTACACACGGATGAGTGTCATAAAATTCTCAACCTTGCTTTGGTCGATGTCATGTATTTCTGTCTCTTTTTGAAATAGTTTTTGAAATAAGTTCATTGTTGTTTCTATTATATATAATGTATATAGGCTGCAAAGATATAATAAAAAGTGTATTTAATGGATTTTTAAAGATTTATTGTGATAAGAAGGGCTGCTTTTTTCAGTAGTCATTAAACCTTTTGGAGTATGGATTGTCAAATAGACAGTTGCAACGAATGAGTTATAAATTTAAAAACATGTGAAAAATGAAAAGATTTAGTTTGACTGTGATTGTTGTTATGCTTTGTGGGATGATGGCTTTTTCGCAAGGGAAACCTGCTTGTCCGAATAGAAAATGTATGAATCTGAATGAACGTGCTGAACGTATGACCAAACGTATGACAAGCGAACTAGGCTTGTCGGACGAGCAGCAGGGACAGGTAAAGGTGATTAATTTGACTTTTTGCAAAGAAATGCAGGAATACCAACAGAAACAAAAATCGTTGAAACGTGTGTGTCGTGGTAAGAATGTAGCTTCCTTTTCTGAGGATACCCGTCAGAGTTTGGAGAAAGTAAGTCGGAAAGAAATGCGTAAATTGAATAAATATGCTAAAGCCGCTTGTGCATCGCGCAATACGAAACTGAAAAGTGTTCTTACACCAGTACAATATGCTACATTTGAAAAGTTACAGGCAAAAAGAAAAGCTTCATGTACAGATGCCGGTTTTTGTCTTGTAGGAAGAAATAATAGGAAATAGTGCAACCGACTTTAATGCTGCCGGTGGAAAGACTTGGATATATGT
>DYCT01000298.1 GCA_019417975.1 Bacteroides sp. | reverse complement strand
GGACCTCCAGATTATGAGTCTGTTGCTCTAACCAACTGAGCTACAAGTCCGTGCTTTCATATCCCATGAATGCGGATGCAAAAATACGGTAATTGATTGGATTTTGCAAGCTTTTATCTTAAAAATATGACTGAAATGATAAGAATAAGGAGTTTTTGTGTGATTGTATTTTTTTTAATCTTGGGTTAGCTTCTGATAAAAAGATTAGATTCTGTTTTTGCCTCCGGATTTATATTTGTAATTTTGCCAAATCATTTATGAAACAATAATTTGAATTATGAGCGATAGCTTTCAGCAATATGGCTTGAATGAAGAGTTGGTAAAACTGAACAGAGGAATAGATGGTGCAAATTTGATTTCTTCTCACAAGCTGCCGTCATTATGGAATTTGTATTGGGAAAAATGTTTGATAAGACGTTTTACTAAGCATTAAGCCGTCATGGATCATTGTATTAAGAATCTTGTGATAGACTTGGGGGTTGTCCTTTTAGACTTAACCCCACAGCGTTGCTACGACAGCTTCCGGTCGTATGGCATTGATAATTTGGAAGAATTGGCTGGAGATGCTCATAAAAAAGGGCTGTTTTACGAGTTCGAGAAAGGGCTGATAACCCCCAGCGTGTTTAGAGATGAATTACGCAAATTGGCTAATCGAAATCTTACCGATGCGCAAATTGATATGGCTTGGAATGGTTTCTTGGCCGATATACCGGCCTATAAGTTGGACTTGCTATTGCGCTTGCGAGCTAAATATATGGTTTATCTGCTAAGCAATACCAATATGATTCATTGGGAGTGGATTAAAAATCATTGTTTTGAATACAAAGGCTTTGAGGCAAAGAACTTTTTTGACCATATTTTCCTCTCTTTTGAGATGAAGCAGGTCAAACCGGAGAAAGGAATATTTGAGGCGGTGATGGAAGAAGAACTTTTGAAACCGGAAGAGACTTTCTTGATTGACGATTCGACGGTTAATTGTCAGATGGCAAAAAGCTTGGGGTGGCAAACTTATACTCCTAAAGCAAAAGAAGACTGGAGTCACTTATTTGAGCCACAAAACGCATGACAATAATAACAGATTTATATACAGCTGATGTACCTTCGTGTGTGGCTACTATCGGATTCTTTGATGGGGTGCATTGTGGGCATCGCTTTCTAATAAACCAAGTAAAAGAGGTGGCCGCCGCAGAAGGATTGCCTACGGCACTGATTACATTTGCACTTCACCCACGAAAGGTGATGCAAAAAGAATATCAACCGCTTTTACTCTCTACTCCACAAGAAAAACTTGAACTGCTGGCAGCTACCGGTGTTGACTATTGTATTGTATTGGACTTTACTACCGAAATGGCACAGCTTACTGCACGGCAGTTTATGGAAAGTGTCTTAAAAAACAGCTTGCATGTGCATACGTTGGTCATCGGCTACGACCATCGGTTTGGACATAACCGTTCTGAAGGTTTTACCGATTATTGTGTGTATGGGCAGGAAATGGGGATGCGCGTAGTGCGGGCCAAGGAATATTCGTTTCAAGGGATAGATGTCAGCTCTTCTTCTGTGCGCTCTTTTTTATTGAACGGTGAGGTGGAAAAAGCGGCTTGTTGTCTGGAGCGCAACTACCGTGTGGAAGGCGTAGTGGTAGAAGGATATCGAATAGGACGGACTATCGGATTCCCTACAGCAAACATTAAGATAAGCAATCCCGACAAGCTTATTCCGGCTGATGGCGTTTATGCGGTGCGCGTCGAGGTGTCGGGCTCTGTATATGGAGGAATGTTGGATATTGGCACTCGCCCTACTTTTGGAGATAAGGGGGAAAGAACGATAGAAGTGCATCTCTTGGATTTTTCGGCTGATATTTATGGACAAAGCATCTGTGTGGAATTTATCAGTCGCATTCGTTCTAACATTCGGTTCGAGAGCGGAGAGGAATTAATGCATCAGCTGAAGCGCGATGAAGCAGAAGTGCGTCGCATATTACATTTATAT
>DYCT01000297.1 GCA_019417975.1 Bacteroides sp. | reverse complement strand
ATCTTATATTCTGTAAGTGACAAGCAGGAAATAGAGAAAGCATTGGCGACTTTTGCGGTTAAGAACGGATTGAATGAATCCTTTGTGGAAGTGTTCAAGAAGTTTCCTCCTTTCAAGTCTGAATATGGCGCTTATTCTGCCAAGGCGATAAAGAAGTTGTTGCCTTTGATGAGGTGCGGAAAGTATTGGGATATGTCGTTGATTGATGGTACAACCAAGGAAAGAATAGAAAGGATAATAGCAGGTGAGTGTGATGAGAGTATAGGTGCCAAGGTTAGAGAAAAGGCGATGAACTTGTCGGATATATCTTGTTTTAAGAGGCTTCCGTTGTGGTTGGCTTGTTATGTAGTGTATAATCGTCATTCCGAAGATAAAGAAATAACCAAATGGGAAAGCCCTGCTGATATTGATGCTTATCTGGCTGCTTTTAAGCAACATTCACTACGAAATCCTATCGTAGAACAAGTGATAACCGAGACATTGAGAGTTGTCAGGGATATTTGGAAACAGGTTGGGAAAATTGATGAAATCCATATTGAGTTAGGGCGCGAGATGAAAAATCCTGCGGACAAGCGAAAAAGAATGACTACTCAGATTCTGGAGAATGAAAATGCCAATTTACGTATAAAGGCATTGCTTGCTGAATTTGTGAATCCGGAATATGGGGTAGAGAATGTCCGTCCCTATTCACCAAGTCAACAAGAAATATTGCGGATTTATGAGGATGCAGTTTTAAAGGGGGAAGAACAGATTCCGGAAGATATAGATGTGATATTGAAAAAATTCAATACCAGTAAATTACCGACGAAATCAGAATTCTTGCGTTATAAATTATGGCTGGAACAGAAATATCGTTCACCTTATACCGGTGAGCTGATACCTTTGGCTAAATTATTTACTGCTGCGTATGAGATAGAACATGTTATACCTCAATCCCGCTATTTTGATGATTCATTCTCTAACAAAGTGATATGTGAATCTGCTGTGAACAAGTTGAAAGATAATCAACTGGGATATGAGTTTATCAAGAATCATCATGGACAGAAAGTGGAAGTGGGTTTTGGAAAGACAGTAGAAATCTTTTCTGTGGATAGTTACGAACGTTTTGTAAAAGAACAATATGCAAAATCGGGCATAAAAATGAAGAAATTGTTGATGGATGATATTCCCGAGCAATTTATTGAACGCCAATTAAACGATAGCCGGTATATCAGTAAGGTTGTCAAAGGACTTTTGTCGAATATCGTTCGTGAAAAGAATGATAGCGGTGAATATGAACCGGAGGCTGTTTCAAAAAACATATTAGTTTGTACAGGAAGCGTGACGGACAGGCTGAAAAAGGATTGGGGCATGAATGACGTCTGGAATAGTATTGTAAGTCCTCGTTTTGAACGTTTAAATGCTTTGACCGAAACCCAGTGTTTTGGACATTGGGAGAATAAAGACGGAAAAAAAGTTTTTCAAACAGCAGTGCCCCTTGAATATCAGAAAGGATTCAGTAAGAAGCGTATAGACCATCGGCATCATGCTATGGATGCAATAGTAATAGCTTGTGCTACACGGAATCATGTAAACTATCTGAATAATGAGTCTGCAAGCCGGAATGCGAAAATTTCCCGTTATGATTTGCAGAGACTGTTGTGTGATAAGAGTAGGGGGGATGGTAATGGTAATTATAGATGGATTATAAAGAAACCATGGACTACTTTTACGCAAGATGCAAGGGAAGCGTTGAGTGGGATAATAGTTAGCTTGAAACAGAATTTGCGTATAATAAATAAAACAACCAATATCTATCAACATTTTGATGCAAATGGGACTCGTGTTTATGAGAAACAGAAAATCGGTGATAGTTGGGCTATCCGTAAACCGATGCACAAAGATACGGTTTTTGGAGCGGTAAATTTAAGAAAGGTAAAGGTGGTACGCCTATCTGTCGCTTTGGATACTCCTTCTATGATTGTTGACAAAAGAGTAAAAAATAAGGTTCTTGAATTGTTATCATA
>DYCT01000296.1 GCA_019417975.1 Bacteroides sp. | reverse complement strand
CACGGGCATTTTCATCGCTTTTGTTCTGGTGAAGGATGGTGTGAAGATGAATCTGGTATTCGTCAGTCCACTGCATGAGTTTGGAGATTACGCACGTGGCTTCGCTCGGAGAATTAATGTCATAAACCAAGTCGCGGATTCCGTCAATCACCACGAAACCGAGACCCTCAATCTGATTGATGGCATCATCTATGATAGCCAAACGCTCCTTCGGATTGAACTTGCGTAGAGCGAGAAAATAGAAACGGTCGCAATCCTCATTAGCCGGCAACTCTGCCAGTTTCATGATACGATGCATCACAATCATACAATGGTTTTGACTTTGTTCTGTGTCGATGTAAAGGATGCGGTTCTTTCCTTCAGGGAAGTCCGTTGTGTAGTTAAGAATTTCCTTCCCTGACAAAGCTGCTGCCACCATAGCGGAAACATTGAAAGTCTTTTTGCTTTTAGCCTTGCCTATGGATGCACTGAAATTTCCCAATGTCCCGATAGGCACTCCGCCTATTTTCAGAACTTCCGGCTCCTGTTCGTACTCCTTTTCCAAACTGAGCATGGTATCTTGCCATCTTGTAGCGACCTGAGCAAGATCTTCAATGGGTGCTACCGTTTCCATACTCACCAGCTTTTAGGATTGGCTTTGCGACGTGTAGTTGCAAGCATTCGGGCGTGTTCTTCCTCTATGCTTATAGGCGTTTCTCCTTTTCTTCCGCTTTCCAACCATTTGTCCAATTCATCACGATAGACAAACAAGTGTTTTCCTTGTTTGATGATTGGAATACCACCATGTTTGGCTTTGTAATAAAAGGATGATTTCGAGATACCTAAGTATTCGCAGACTTCATCAACGGTCATTGGGACATGGGTATCCTTTTTTGCCTCGTTATGCTGCTGATGAAGTTTTTCTGCCAGCAACGTTTCCATACTTGCGATTCTCTCGCAAAGTTCTTCTACTACTTCAGGCAGGTCATTAAAGGTCAGTTTGTCTTTTTGCATATATAACATTGTTTTTGTTAAACATGCTGCAAACCAACACAATGATGTAATGCTGACAACTATCAGAAGGCAATAATATTTCAGTCTGTGTTGAATAACCCTAATCGGTTGAATTTTCTTTTTATTCTTGGGCTTCTTTCATACATTTGAAGTGATAATCTCCGGTTTTAGGAATATCAAGGGCTATTTTGCAAACTCCGCATGTTCGGAGATTTTTAGCCAGATATTTAATCGAAGCGTCTTTTAATTCATGTGGGAATATAGTATGTATGAATGTTGCTCTATCTATAAGAGAAATGCCCAATCTCTCCCCGATGTTCCATACGAAATGCATCAGGTCGATAGAACGGAGAGAATTATCTACTTTTGAACGGATTGGCTTGTATAAATCAGATTGTCCGTACGCAAAATACTCTATGTTTTCATGCAGAATTTCAAGATCTTCTTTTGAGAGAAATTCCGTCATTACAAATGTGGTATATTCATGAATGACACGCTTAATGTCTGCCTGCCTTTCGGCTTTTTTACGTTCAATTTCAGCTACACGTACTTCATAATTATCCATATAATCTTGTTTTGCAACACTTTCTGCAACTAAAATTGCCGGATTTATATCCTTGTCCTTTGGACACTCCGGATCAATCTCCTTAATTTGTTCGGGTAGAGGTCTTACTTGCTTGCCAAAAGACAAACTCAATTCATTCTTTGTAATGAATCGGAAAAAGAAACGCTGAAGTACTCCACAGGCAAGTATCATTGCCGTGATATATAAAATAACTGGAGTGGAATACTCCATCATGTCGATATGGCAATTAAGATATAAATAGGAGTCTGTTGTCCAATAAAGGATGACACTTACTGAAAGTATGAAACTGGTTCTTTGAGGAGTAATTTTAATACTATTCGTCATAAACTGATACTGTTTGAGTTCTACAATAAAACAAATGTATATGCAGATTTCCAAATAGTTGCTGTTTGTAATAGATAATCGTTCAGAATTTAAGAAAAAATATGCTCAGAGTATGATTTGATGCAAAATATCATA
>DYCT01000295.1 GCA_019417975.1 Bacteroides sp. | reverse complement strand
AATACGAGCGCATTCGAGCTATGATGAATGGCGAAGAAATGAAGAAGTCCGATGACAGACCTCGTATAGGTTTTAACGTTTAAATAATTACTGTTATGACAAAAGAAGAATTATACTTGAAAACCATTTTCTGTTGCATCGCTTGTGATGGAGATATTGCTACAGAGGAAGTAGATATGGTTAAAGATTTGTGCGCAAAAGACAACATCTTCCACGATGTTGATTCAGAGAAGTACCTCAACTCATGGATTACAGAAATCAATGAGCAAGGTGGAATGTTCTTGCAATCTTATCTTAAAGAACTAAATTCTGTGGATTTGAATGAAACAGAACAGTTACTAATATTGTCACTTGCCATCAAGGCAATTGAAGCAGACAACCGCATAGAATATGCCGAAGTAAAATTCTTCAAAAAGATACGTTCAAGACTTACGATAAGTGACGAGGCAATATTGGCGGAACATCCTAACAAAGAGGATTTTCTCTTACCTGATATTAACATAACTGAGATTCCTCAATGGGATGATAGTACACATTTTTCGCAAATATCGATTCCTGCCCAAAGCAACTAAACGATAATGACTATGTGGAATCCTTTTAAGAAAAAAGACCCATTAGAGGGACAAAGGGCTAACTATGCTTTAGCATTTGACATTGTTCCAAAAGTTCTGAATGCATTCAACACTGGAAATATACCATTGGCAGAATTGGAAAACGTCTCAACTTTCATGAACTTTGCCGATGACAGCAAGAATATCATAAAATGGAAAAAGATGACGATTTCTGGTACTGATTTCAAAAGCTATCAAGATAAGCATATGATAATAATTCGGTTCCCAGAGCCGTTTACCTTATCAAGTGCAAAGGCTGGAATAATTGTTGTGGATAAAAAATATCATCAAACAAGATACTTTACACTGGAAGCTTCTTTTGGTGGGTGTATGATAGTTGAAATCTCAGGACAGAAGCGCAACAATACAGGTGTTACTGTTGCAGATAAAGAAGACCTTACAGAATTTGCATCTATCGTTTTCAGTTTAGCCATAAAGCAAGACAATAATAATTTTGCATCAACAGAACCTGTCACAAATAAGCCAGAACAAGCTGGTGCTGGTGAAAGAGTCATAGCATTATCGCTTAATACTCTAATAGAACAAATGTCAGCAAGATACTCTGAATGGAAAGGTCTGTTTACAGTAACTCCTATGGCTGACCATGTTTTGGTTAAATGCCATAAAGGGTTTGATGATACAAATACTCGCAAAGCTATACCATGTTTATGGAGAAGAAAATCCTTTGTTGATAATTGCAAAATGTTTGATGTCAAAAGAATCGTATTTTTAGACTCTGTGAATCATACTTTTGACGAATTAAAGCCAATGGAAATAGATATATCTACACTTTCTTGATTAGAGTATAAGAACTTGCTTTGTCAAATTTCAAACAAAGTAAGTTCTTATACTTATTATCCAAATCTATAGCGATAAGCCTCTTGGCTTTTTTCTTAGAACCGCACCCAATCCCACTTTTTGTGTTCCATCCCAATTCGTCAGTTGGTCGGCGCAGCCATTGGAGCCACCAAGCGAAACGTATGTATCTGCGCTACATGACATGTGGTCAACGAAAGCGAGAAAGTTGTCAATGGCGTTGTCTGTGAATTGAACTTCATTCGTGGCGAAGAGTTTGGTCCAATTAGTGACACATTCTTGCTTGAAGTCTGTAAAACCTTTCCACGACATACCAGATAAGAAACTTTTTGCTGCCGATTCTATACTGGCTTTAGAATCCAATCCAATATTATGCTTTACAGCAGATGCCATAATGCCATAGTATATCGAAGCCGATTCTTTCTCATTGAAGTTGACTCTGTCTGTTTTTGCAAAGGATGATAAAGCTTCATGCCCCTCATGGATGAACTTGTCAAGCACTCCTATGTATCTATTTTGCCGAGCCATGCTTTCACGTTTGGCTTCGGCTTCTTGCCGAGCCTTTTCTTTTGTTTCTTTCTCCTTACGTGCTTCCACTCGTCTCCATGCATCAGTCATTTCTGGCTCTTGCCAAATGGCATTCCAACGAGCCTTCAAATCATTGTACATTTCCATAA
>DYCT01000294.1 GCA_019417975.1 Bacteroides sp. | reverse complement strand
GCAAAGAACCAATGCTTGGAGAATATAGGCTATTTCATAGAACCGAAATTTTTGTTTTCGTCCGTAATTGAGGCGATTAAACGAAAAGAAAACATTTTACCTATGCTGGAACGTTCATTGAAGCGTATCGAAGATAGTACGCTCGGACAGGACAGCGAAGACGATTTCGGAGGATTGTTTTCAGATATTGATTTGGCTTCACCTAAATTGGGTAAAACAGCCGATGATAAGAATACACTTGTCAGCAATGTGCTTCTTGCATTGGACGACATAGATTTTGGATTAGAGGCATCACAGGAGATTGACATACTGGGAGATGCTTACGAATATATGATTTCGCAGTTTGCAGCAGGAGCCGGAAAGAAAGCCGGAGAGTTCTATACTCCGCAGGAAGTCAGCCGTATCTTGGCAGAGATTGTTTCCATCGGACACCAGCGTTTGCGCAATGTCTATGACCCTACCTGCGGTAGTGGTTCGTTGCTTCTTCGTGCTGCAAGTATCGGAAATGCTGTAGATATTTACGGACAGGAAAAGAATCCAACAACCTACAATCTTGCCAGAATGAATATGTTGCTTCACGGTATCAGATTCAGCAATTTCAAGATTGAAAACGGCGATATACTTGAATGGGATGCCTTTGGCGACACTCAGTTTGATGCGGTGGTCGCAAATCCTCCATTCTCTGCTGAATGGAGTGCTGCCGACAAATTCAATACCGATGATCGTTTCAGCAAAGCAGGGCGACTTGCGCCAAAGAAGACAGCAGATTATGCTTTTATCCTACACATGATTTATCACTTGAACGAAGGTGGTACGATGGCTTGTGTCGCTCCACACGGTGTTTTGTTCCGTGGTAATGCAGAAGGGGTAATACGCCGTTTCCTGATAGAGAAGAAAAACTATATCGATGCCATTATCGGTTTGCCGGCTAATATATTCTATGGTACAAGTATTCCGACCTGTATTCTTGTGATGAAGAAATGCCGTAAGGAAGATGATAATATTCTGTTCATAGATGCGAGCAAGGAGTTTGAGAAAGTCAAGACACAAAACAAACTGCGTAAAGAGCATATTGACAAGATTGTTGATACCTATCGCGAGCGAAAAGAAATAGAAAAGTACAGCCATCTTGCCACTTTACAGGAGGTTGCCGATAACGACTATAATCTGAATATTCCTCGTTATGTCGATACTTTTGAAGAGGAAGAACCTATTGACATTAAAGCTGTAATGGCAGAAATCAAGGAGTTGGAAGCCAAACGTGCCGAACTAGATAAGGAGATTGAAGTATATCTTAAAGAATTGGGACTGGTTGAATAATAGTGTTATGGCAGAGATAGATAACATCCCGGAAATGCGTCCTTCATTCGACAATATCCGCCGTCACGATGAGAGCGAAAATGAATATTGGAGTTCACGTGACCTATGCGCTGCTATGGGTTATTCGGCTTATTGGAAATTCCAAAAAGTCATAGACAAAGCAATCAAAGTCGCAGGCATAAAAGGAATGAATATTGATGAGCATTTCAACCAAGCGGTTGATATGGTGAAGATAGGCAGTGGCTCGTTCCGTAAAGTCAGTATCTTCCGCTTGTCACGTATGGCGTGTATGATTATTGCTGAAAATGCTGATGCAAAAAAAGTATTGGTACAACAGGCAAGAGATTACTTTTCTCAAACCATATCTACTAACGAATTGGTGCTTAACTCATATAGTTCCAATCTGTTACTGTATAAAACCGCACAAGGAGAAGTTCGAGTAGAGGTAATATTCAATAGTGAAACATTCTGGATGTCGCAAAAGCGCATGGCGGACTTGTTTGGGGTGGATGTACGAACCATCAACTATCATCTTGGACAGATTTATGAATCCGGTGAACTTACCAAAGAGGCAACTATCCGAAAAATTGGGATAGTTCAATCCGAGGGAGAACGAGACGTGGAGCGTACACCGTTGTTCTATAATTTGGATGCTATCATAGCGGTAGGTTATCGTGTCAATAGCTATCAAGCCACTCAGTTTCGTATTTGGGCTACGTCTGTTTTGAAGGAATTTGTCATTAAAGGGTATGCTCTTGATGATGAAAGACTAAAACAGGGAAAGCATTTTGGCAAAGATTATTTTGATGATTTGCTGGAGCGTATTCGTGAGATACGCACA
>DYCT01000293.1 GCA_019417975.1 Bacteroides sp. | reverse complement strand
CTTGCGCTCGGTAGGTGACTTCCCTTGTAATAAGGTGGCTGCAGAGTATTTTGGAGGAGGCGGACACCTGAATGCTTCGGGCGGTGAGTTTTATGGTACGATGGAAGAAGCTAAAAAAGTGTTTGAAGAAGCCTTGCAAAAGTATAAACCGTTGCTTACAAATCAAAAATAGTTATTTATGACTAATAGAAAGGCTTTTTGTGAGGCGCTTTTCATCGAAATGATTACTTTTGTTAGAAAATAATAGTATATGAAGAAAATAAGTATTTTGTTGCTGACGGTGTTGGGTATTGCATTGTCTATGCAGAGTTGTGATAACAATAAAACATACGCCGAGCAGCTGAAAGAGGAAAGACATATAATCAAGCAATTCATACGTGAACAGCAGATTGAGAAAATCGATATGGCACAATTTAAAGCACAGGACTCTGTGACATACGATAATCAGTATGTGGAATTCTCGGGTGAAGGGGTGTATATGCATGTGGTGCATGAAGCGAGCGGAGAGAACGCTCGTTATGCCAAGACCAACGATTTGGTGCTGGTACGCTTTGTGCAGATAGATTTGCTGAATCGCGACACAATTTCTTCTTTTGAAAATGTAGGATATAATCCGGATGAGTTTCGTTATACTCGTACCTCTTCATCCATCTTGGGGCAATTTGTCGGAGATGGTTTGATGCAGACTGTCTATGGTCAGTCGGTGCCGGCAGGCTGGCTTATGCCTTTGTCTTATCTGAAGCTGTCGAGCAATAGTGGCTCCGACCGTACGAAGATAAAACTCATCGTATCTGCTAAGAATGGCAATGCGGAAGCTTTGAAGAAAGTCTATCCGTGCTATTATGAACTGACTTATCAGTTCCCGAAATAAATTGAATGTATTTTAATCTTATAAATTGAAGCAAAATGACGCTTATTAAATCTATTTCCGGTATTCGCGGAACGATTGGAGGACATGCAGGTGAAGGCTTGAATCCATTGGATATTGTAAAGTTTACCTCCGCTTATGCAACACTGATACGCAAGACAACGCATGTGAAGAGTAATAAAATCGTAGTTGGACGCGATGCACGTATCTCAGGCGAGATGGTTAAGAATGTGGTTTGTGGTACATTGATGGGTATGGGATTCGATGTGGTAAACATTGGCTTGGCATCTACCCCTACTACAGAGTTGGCTGTAACCATGGAAGGCGCTTGTGGTGGTATTATCTTGACTGCCAGCCATAACCCGAAACAATGGAATGCATTGAAGCTGCTGAATGAGAAAGGCGAATTCTTGAATGCAGCCGAAGGTAATGAAGTGTTGCGTATTGCTGCAGCCGAAGAGTTTGAATATGCTGATGTCGATTCTTTGGGAGGCTATCGCGAAGACAATACATACAATCAGAAACACATTGACAGTGTGCTGTCGCTTGATTTGGTAGATGTAGAAGCAATCCGTAAGGCCGATTTTACAGTCGCTATTGATTGCGTTAACTCTGTAGGCGGTATCATTTTGCCCGAATTGTTGGACAGACTGGGTGTAAAGCGTGTAGAAAAGTTATATTGTGAACCTACAGGAAATTTCCAACATAACCCCGAACCGTTGGAAAAGAATTTAGGTGATATTATGAACCTGATGAAGGGTGGTAAGGCTGATGTGGCTTTTGTAGTAGACCCCGATGTGGACCGTCTGGCTATGATTTGTGAAGACGGAAAGATGTATGGCGAAGAATATACGTTGGTAACAGTAGCCGACTATGTGTTAAAGCATACACCGGGTAATACCGTAAGCAATTTGAGCTCTACCCGTGCGTTGCGCGATGTTACTCGTAAATACGGTCAGGAATACAATGCTTCTGCAGTGGGAGAGGTGAATGTAGTGACCAAAATGAAAGAGACCCATGCAGTGATTGGTGGAGAGGGAAATGGTGGAGTAATCTATCCGGCCAGCCATTATGGTAGAGATGCACTGGTAGGTATCGCCCTTTTCTTGAGCCATCTGGCACACGAGGGAAAGAAGGTAAGCGAATTGCGTGCCAGCTATCCAAACTATTTCATAGCAAAGAACCGTATCGATTTGACTCCCGATACAGATGTTGATGCTATTTTGGCTAAGGTGAAAGAACTTTATAAGAATGAAGAAATTAATGATATCGATGGCGTGAAGATTGATTTCCCTGACAAGTGGGTTCATTTGCGCAAGAGTAACACCGAACCGATTATTCGTGTGTATTCCGAAGCTTCGAGCATGGAAGCAGCCGACGAAATCGGTAAGCAAATTATGGATATTGTATATAGCTTGGCTAAATAAGTATATATA
>DYCT01000292.1:1229-2305 GCA_019417975.1 Bacteroides sp. | reverse complement strand
ATAAAAAACTTCTGGAAAACAAAGTACTACCAGGATTGGAAGAATACTTCGACACACGAAGAGAACCATTCGCTTACTCATCTTATATCAGCAGTCAACCTCTCTCCGATCGTTTTTATGATGACAACGTCTGGTTAGGTATCGATTTTACCGATTCTTATCGTATGACAGGAAAACAAGCTTATCTGGAGAAAGCTAAACTAATATGGAAGTTTATCCTTAGTGGTAAAGATGACGTACTTGGCGGAGGAATCTACTGGTGCGAACAAAAGAAGGAATCTAAAAATACTTGTTCTAATGCGCCGGGAGCCGTATTCGCTCTCAAACTATTTCAAGCTACTCAAGATGATGCCTATTTAAAAGAAGGAAAAGAGTTATACGAATGGACTAAAAAGAATCTGGAAGATCCAAAAGATCATTTATACTTTGACAACATCTCACTCAACAAGAAAATCGGTCGTGCCAAATTTGCCTATAACAGTGGACAAATGATGCAGGCAGCTGCCCTACTCTATCAAATTACCAAACAGAAAAGTTATCTGGAAGATGCCCAAAATATAGCAGAAGCGTGTCACAAGCACTTCTTCACTCAGTTCACCTCTCCAGACGGACAAACATTCCAATTACTGAAAAAAGGAAATATTTGGTTCACAGCCGTTATGCTTAGAGGCTTTATTGAACTTTATCAGATAGACCATAACAAGACTTATCTAACCGATTTCCAGAGAAGTCTTGATTACGCATGGCATCATGCCAGAGATGAACGAGGCTTGTTCCAGACAGATTGGAGCGGCACAGATAAAAACGAGAAAAAATGGCTCTTGACACAAGCTGCTTTCATAGAAATGTATGGAAGACTAGGCGGAATCAATTTGCAATAATCACTTTTAATAACCCTCTTAAAAACAATAGAGATATGAAGAAAAGAAATATCGGAATATGTATCATCACGACCACCCTATTAATGGGAGGTCCTGCCAAAGCTACAGAACTTATCCTGGCTAAGGATCATACCAATGTGGTCAATCAAGCAGCTGAAATTGCCGCTTATAAAAGTAATCGTCCACCCGTAAACA
>DYCT01000292.1:0-1219 GCA_019417975.1 Bacteroides sp. | reverse complement strand
CCGTGGAAGCAGAAATCATCAGGGTGAAAAAGTTACTTACTAATCAAAAATTGGCATGGATGTTCGAGAATTGTTTTCCAAATACCCTTGAGACAACAGTTCATTACCGTACAACAGACGGTAAGCCTGATACTTTCGTCTACACAGGAGATATCCATGCCATGTGGTTACGTGACTCAGGAGCACAGGTTTGGCCTTATATACAATTAGCGAATAAAGACCCGGAATTGAAGAAAATGCTCGAAGGAGTGATACGCAGACAATTTAAATGTATAAATATCGATCCATACGCCAATGCTTTCAATGATGGGGCTGTGGGAGGAGATTGGATGTCCGACCTGACCGATATGAAACCGGAACTGCACGAACGTAAATGGGAAATAGATTCTTTATGTTATCCATTACGTCTGGCCTATCAATATTGGAAAGAAACCGGTGATGCAAGCATCTTTGATAATGAATGGATACAGGCCATCGCCAACATACTGACAACTTTCAAGGAACAACAGCGCAAAGAGGGAGTGGGTCCCTATAAATTCCAGCGTAAGACAGAACGCGCACTCGACACATTAAACAATAACGGTCTAGGTACTCCTGTAAATCCTGTCGGACTCATTGTTTCAGCTTTCCGTCCGTCTGACGATGCAACCACTTTACAGTTCCTCGTACCGTCTAATTTCTTCGCTGTTTCTTCTCTAAAGAAAGCTGCGGAAATTCTGAATGTTGTAAACAAAAACACCAGTCTGGCGAAACAGTGCACAGATTTGGCACAAGAAGTAGAAACCGCATTAAAAGAATATGCAACTTACAATCATCCTAAATATGGTACAATCTATGCTTTTGAAGTAGACGGATTCGGAAATCATCTCTTAATGGACGACGCCAACGTACCAAGCCTGCTGGCAATGCCTTATCTGGGAGATGTAGACATCAACGATCCTATTTATCAAAACACACGTCGTTTTGTATGGAGCAAAGACAACCCCTACTTCTTCAAAGGAAAGGCAGGAGAAGGTATTGGAGGACCTCACATCGGTTATGATATGATATGGCCTATGAGTATCATGATGAAGGCATTCACCAGTCAGGACGACCAGAAAATTAAGTCTTGCATAAAAATGCTGATGGATACAGATGCAGGAACAGGATTCATGCACGAATCTTTCCATAAGGATGACCCTAAAAACTTCACACGCGCCTGGTTTGCATGGCAAAACAC
>DYCT01000291.1 GCA_019417975.1 Bacteroides sp. | reverse complement strand
ATGAGTTTTCTAGAGATAAATAATGCGTGACACAGTTTATTTTACACTACCCTCATTGTAGCCTTACTCAATTATAGCAACTTCGTTTTAGCCCAAGCACCAAGTCGCATACGCAGTATCAATACCCGAAAGGTGATGGGAGCGTCCGTATCTGCATTGCGTATAGAACTAATAGTCGAAAGTGTGATAATATCCATGATTGCCTTGATACTGAGTACGCTGTGGATTAAGTTGTTCTGCATCAACAATGAGTGTATGTCATTAATGTCGGGAAACATCGATTTCTCCGAACATCTCACAATATTAGCCATTACCATTATGGGAGCTTTAGTAGTTGGTGTATTGTCAGCAATTTACCCGGTCTGCTTTGCCACATCATTTGCACCGGCACTTGCCCTAAAAGGTTCCTTCGGGCTCTCACCCAAGGGCCTGCAAATTCGAACGTTGATGATATGCGTACAAATGGTCGTCGGCTTTGTACTGAGTATCTACACAGGCGTGATGATGTGCCAGACTCGCCACATATACTCGTCCGACTATGGCTTTCACAAAGACGAAGTCTTTTTTACTCTACTGTCTACAGAAGGTATGAATAAGAAAGACGTATTGAGCAAAGAGCTGAAGAAACGACCATGGGTAGAAACCGTATCATTTGGAATGTCAGAACTTGGTAACGCTGACGTGTTCATGCAGTGGATAATATATTATAAAAATGGAGTTCGCAGAAGCTTTTATATACTACCAGCAAGTACAGAACTTCTCAAAACATTGGGAATTGAAATTGTAGAGGGACGAGACTTTGTTGACTCAGACAAAAGCGGAGCCTTCATCATCAGCGAATCAACAGCACACCGTTATCAGGATTTCCACATAGGACAACCTCTGGGACCTCTCGATGAAAATAGTGATTACAACCCCGCTACTTATCCTGTGGTAGGTGTATGTAAAGACTTCCAGTTTACCACCATGCGCATTAACAGAAACGAGAAAGATGTGGCCTTTATTATCTTTGGTCCGGATATGGAGTCGTCGTGGGGCGGCGATCCTTGCCAAAAGATATTCATCCGTGTAAAGGCCGGCTATAACAAACTTATGGCAAAACAGGAGGCAACAGACATACTCAACCGCTTGTGTCCCGACAAACAGCATACGCTCTACTTCTTGAATGAATGCCTTGAAAGGGCTTATGAAGAAGAATTCCGTATCATCGGTCTGGTCAAGCTTTTTGCCTTCATCTGCATATTCATCACACTCATCGGTGTCTTCTGTCTCACCATGTTCGAGACGGAATATCGCCGTAAGGAGGTTTCCATTCGCAAGGTTATGGGCAGTAGCATAATCGAAGTACTTTCACTCTTCACAAAGCGTTATATACTTCCACTTGTTCTCTCCTTCATTATTGCTGCTCCCATAGGTTACTACCTCAGCGAGCAATGGTTGCAAAACTTTGCCGAACATACACCTATCTATTGGTGGTTATTTCCTGTAGCATTCGTCATCGTCAGCATCATCGTTTTAGGAACTGTCATCGTGCAAAGTTGGCGAGTAGCGACAATGAATCCTATTGAAAGCATCAAAACTGAATAGTTCCAAATACAAAGCATCCACATCTGCTTATACAGATGTGGATGCTTTGTATACGAATATTCCCTTTCCTTTCTTAACCGATACCCAAGTTATCGCTTCTGCATACTATCCCTGCTTAGCATGATATTTCCCATCAACACATCAGAAAGCATCGAAAGGCTCACTCTATAAATGAGATATTGTATTCAAAAAAGATAGCCCGGTCATCGTTTAAAACCAATGACCGGGCC
Organism: Bacteroides sp.; assembly: GCA_019417975.1. Taxonomy (GTDB): domain Bacteria; phylum Bacteroidota; class Bacteroidia; order Bacteroidales; family Bacteroidaceae; genus DYCT01. The sequence continues at coordinate 571 of DYCT01000291.1, read as the reverse complement.
ATCCTTATTTTATTATCTTACAAAGTAACTGATTTATTTTACCGAAGTATAAGTGACATGCATCTTCAGCTTAGGTCCATCCGGACCACCCACAAGCCTTACACTCGACATGCTCAAATCGTGTAACATGTCTACCACTGTAGTAGATCCTGAAGAAGAAGTAGAGGTAGACACCTTTACCGGTATCAACACCACTTTGTTCCAATCTGGATTAGCTGCTTCCCACTCTTCGGCTGTCATCTTCCCATCAGCCAAAGCCTTCAACTTCTCATTTCTGCAAGTGATAACCAAGTTGTTTATGTTGTTAAACTTATAAATATTATTGGATATCGTCGATGAATAAGAAGTCACATTATCTGTAATCTCATTGTTTTCGAAGAAAGAATACATATCCTTCTTACGTACCAATGCCAATTTGGTCGGTTTAGGCATAACGCTATTTCCACCCTCTACGACATCGTTGTAAGCAGTAAAGCTCAACTGTACTGCATTCAATGTATCATTAAGGAATTCACCGCTATATACTTCGTTGATAGGCAAAGTGGCTTCGGTAAAAATACCTCCCGGAGTT
>DYCT01000290.1 GCA_019417975.1 Bacteroides sp. | reverse complement strand
ATATACAGATGGGACTGAAGCAATGGGCGCTTTGTTGTCGTGAAAAAGTGTTGCAGCGTTATCGTGATTTACATTTCGAAGGCGATGTTTTTGCTGTACTTTCAGCGTTGACAGTTGGTTATAAGGATGAATTGAGTGAAGATGTACGGAAAGCCTATTCGCAGGCAGGAGTCAGTCATGTATTGGCATTGTCGGGATTGCATATCGGCATTTTATATGGTCTGCTGTTAGGTTTGTTTCGGCTTGTGATGCCTTGTCATCGTTTTGCGGTCATGAAAGGTGTGATTCTCTGTCTCGTGTTGTGGGCATTTGCTTTCATTTCCGGTTTGTCGGCCTCGGTGGTTCGGGCGGTCTTGATGTTTTCATTGCTTATCGTAGCTCGTGTGCTTCAGCGGCAGCGTACCGGACTAAATGCCATCTGCATTGCAGCCTTTTTTATGTTGCTGTGGAATCCTTTTTATCTTTTTGATGTTAGTTTTCAACTTTCATTTAGCGCAGTGACGGGTATTGTAGTCGGTGTGCCTTGGCTTATGTCGAAAATGCCAGTTCGTAATCAGTATTTGTCTCGCTTTTTGGAACTGACTTGGGTATCGGTTGCAGCTCAGGTGGCTACCCTTCCGCTTATCCTGTATTATTTTTCCGGATTTCCGTTATATGCTATCTTGTTGAATATACCGGTTTTGTTTTTGACGACACTTATTTTGTGGTTTACTTTGTTTTTGTTGGTAGCCGGTCTGTTTCCACCGTTACAGATGTGGTTGGCGCCTGTTTTAGCTTGGCTTGTAGATTTGCAGAATCAGTTGGCGGCAGCCGTACAGTGGTTGCCCTCTCCGGTGATTGATTTCCTTTCCTTTCAGCCAGTCGATGTGTTGCTGGTATATTCTTTCTTAGTGTTGCTACTGTTTTGGGGTATGGGATGGATACGTATGCGTTGGGTTATCTTAGAGCTGTTTTGTGCTTTGGGGATTATCTATCATGTGGCGTATTATCAGTCTTCGAAAGTGAGACAGCCACAAGTTGTTTTTTACAATACCCCTCAACCCTTGATTCATTATGTAGATACAGACGGCATGTCTTATTTGCAAGGTGATAGCTTGTCTTTGACAAACTTTACACAAGGAGTAGTGGACAATTATAGGCAGGCTCGTTGCTTGGAAGAACCTCGATGGATTTCGGCCGTTGCTGGTTCTTCATTGCTATGGACAGCAGAGGAGGTTACTTGCTTTCATGGCTATAAAGTGTGTGTCGTAAAAGACGGAAGGTGGCGTCATTGCATCGCTCCGGCTCCATATCCGGTAGATTGTCTCTATTTGACACGAGGTTTTAGAGGGACATTGAACGAGCTGACCGCTTTATTTACACCTGGAAAGGTTGTTTTGCATCCCTCTTTAGGTCATTATCAAGTAGACCGACTTTGGCATGAATGTTTGGAACAAGGAGTGGAGTGTGTTTTGTTGGGGAAAGATGGAGCCTTATTGGTAAATATATAATTCTAACTTCGATAGTTTAGATAAAAAGTTGTATTTTTGCCGATTCAATAGCGATAATCGTTTATACTTATGCTGACTAAAGTAATTGAACAGGAAAAAATAGAACATTTTACCAAGTGGTTTGACCGTGCCGACAAAGTGGTAATTGTAGCTCATGTGTCGCCCGATGGCGATGCAATAGGTTCTTCATTGGGCTTATGGCATTTTTTTGAGTTGCAAGGCAAGACGGCATCCGTCATTGTACCCAATCAGTTTCCTGACTTTTTGAAATGGATGCCCGGAGCAAAGGATATCTTGCTGTACGACCGTCATAAAGAGATGGCCGATAAACTGATTCAAGAGGCGGATGTTATCTGCTGTCTCGATTTCAATCAGCTTAGCCGTATAGACGAAATGGCAGCTGCTGTTGAGGCTTCTCCGGCTCGTAAGGTATTGATAGACCACCATTTGCATCCAGACAACTTTTGCAAGATTGTTATTTCTCATCCGGAAATATCATCAACATCGGAGTTGGTATTCCGCTTGATTTGTCGTATGGGATATTTTGAAGATGTTACTAAAGAATTAGCAGAGTGTATTTATACGGGTATGATGACCGATACCGGTGGCTTTACGTACAATTCGAACAATCGGGAAATTTATTTTATCATCAGCGAATTGCTCTCGAAGGGTATTGATAAGGATGAAATTTATCGAAAGGTATTCAATACGTATTCCGAAGGTCGTTTGCGCTTGATGGGTTATGTGCTTTATGATAAGTTGAAAATCTATGCCGACTGTCATGCCGCACTTATCGATTTGAGTCAGGCAGAGCAAGACCGTTTCTCGTATATGAAAGGAGATACAGAAGGGTTTGTGAACATTCCATTGAGCATCAAGAACGTCGTTTTCTCTTGTTTCTTG
>DYCT01000029.1:6676-12285 GCA_019417975.1 Bacteroides sp. | reverse complement strand
TTGTTGCTCAGGAACTTATAAATAAAGTTAAATTATAGTGTTGCGGAATTAAGGCATTTATTTATTTGCCTAATCAGGGAGAAGTACCTACTTTTGCTCAACAACCATCAACTAATGCCTTACCGCACGTATGAAACCATTCAACGAAACCGAACTAATCGGACTGCTGCAAGACAAGAGCAAACAGAAAGAAGCTTTTGCACAAGTAGTAAGTCACTATAGTCCACAGCTATACGCACAGATACGCCGGTTGGTACTTACACACGATGACAGCAATGACATTTTGCAAGAAACATTTGTGAAAGCCTGGCTCAACTTAGACTATTTCCGAGCAGAGGCCAAGCTGTCAACCTGGCTCTATCGCATTGCCTTGAACGAATGCCTCACGTTCCTCAACAAACGCAAAGCCCGCCAGAACCTATCAATCGATGATGCCGACCTTAGCTTGGCGGAAAGGTTGGAAAGCGACCCTTATTTCGAAGGTGATGAAACCCAACTGCTGTTGCAAAAAGCAATTCTCACCCTTCCGGACAAGCAACGTATGGTCTTTAACTTAAAATATTACCAAGACATGAAATACGAAGAGATGTCAGAAATATTCGGCACATCGGTAGGTGCCCTGAAAGCATCTTACCACTATGCCGTAAAAAAAATAGCTCATTTTTTAAAAGAATCGGTTTAAACCTTTATCGTATAGAACTATCTAACAGATAGAGAAAGGAGTCAGAATTATGAAAGAAGAAGATTTCATCCGACAACAAGCAGGCAAAGAAAACCCATTTAAAGCCCCCGAAGGGTATTTTGAGGACTTCACTGCCCGACTGATGCAACAGCTTCCTGAACGTGAAGCTACCACAGAACCGGTTCATGCACCTACCTCTTGGCAAAAGATAAAACCATGGCTCTACATGGCGGCAATGTTCATCGCTATCTTACTGCCCATCCGCTTTATGATGGAGCATACCGAGCAAGAAACCGAATATACCGAGGAATACCTTGAATATGCTATCCTCGACAATAGTGGCATGGACGACTATTCGTTCTATCAATATATGAATGCAGAAGAAGATAATACATCCGAAAGAACCTTTAACGACGAAGATTTATGAAAAAGATAATCACCCTGACCGTGCTTGTGGCACTTTGCCTACCGCTTTGGGCACAAAATGCTTCACAAAAGAGACTCACCCGTGAGGAGTTTAGAGCACAACAAATTGCGTTCCTTACCGAAAGGGCAGAACTTACTCCTGAAGAAGCAGGTGCCTTTTTTCCGCTCTACTTTGAGCTGCAAGATAAAAAAGCAAAGCTCAACCAGATGCCGTGGAAGAAAATGAAAAAGATAAAAGAGACAAAGCTCTCGGAAGAGGAATGCGACCAAATGATGACCCGATACTATGACTCGCGCATAGAAGCATGTCAATTGGATAAAGAGTATTATGCCAAATTTAAAAAGGCACTGAGCGCCCAAAAGGTTCTAAGCATACAGCAAGCCGAACTGAAATTCCGACGCCAGATGATGCATGGCAAATACCGCTCGCAAGCATCCAAAAAATAAAAGAAACATCCCTCTGCCTAAAATCAGGTCCGGCAGAGGGATGTTTGCATTACAAGCCATTTTGTTTGGCTTCATTCCAATAGGAATCCATCTCTTCGAGCGACATCTCTTTCAAGCTCTTACCTTGCTTTAGAGTGTGCTCCTCGAGATAATTGAACCGACGGATGAATTTCTGATTGGTATGTTCCAATGCATTATCCGGATTGATGCCATACAGCCGGGCAGCATTGACCAGACTAAACAAGACATCACCAAACTCCTGTTCTGCCTTAACAACATCCATACGGGCTACCTCGTCTTGAAATTCTCCGATTTCTTCCTTAACCTTATTCCACACTTGCTCACGCTGTTCCCAGTCGAACCCTACATTGCGTGCCTTGTCTTGAATACGGTAAGCCTTGATAAGCGAAGGCAATGAAGCAGGTACCCCGCTAAGTACGGTTTTGTTTCCATCTTTCTCCTTCATCTTCAGCTGTTCCCAGTTTTCCGTCACTTGTTCGGCTGTTTTCACATTCACTTCGCCAAACACATGAGGATGACGGAATATCAACTTCTCGCATAGACAATCGCACACATCTTTGATATCAAAATCGCCTGTTTCGGAAGCTATCTTCGCATAAAAAGCCACATGCAGCAACACATCACCCAGCTCTTTACAAATATCTTTCTTGTCTTGACGCACCAAGGCATCACACAATTCATAAGTTTCCTCAATGGTGTTCGGACGCAGACTCTCGAACGTCTGCTTCCTATCCCACGGGCACTTCACCCTCAATTCGTCCAATATATCCAAAAAGCGTCCAAACGCTTCCATCTTTTCTGCTTTCGTATGTTCCATTTCTATCTATTTACAGCTACTTCAGTTTTCATTTCTAACCCACGACTGAGCATTAGCTTCTGCTCACTTCCAGTCCCTTATCGGAGAGTGCCATATCCACAAAGCGAGCCTTGTCGTTCGTTCTGTTTTCGGTCAATATCCGACGGATTCGTCCGGCTGCCTCTTCGTCTTTAGCAGCCATATAGAGATAACCGCCTCCACCGGCTCCCGGCAATTTATAGCCTAAGCACAAATCGGAAACCTGACGGATAATAGCTTCCACCTCAGGAGGATTGGTTCCGCTGTCTAATGCCTGATTCTGTTTCCAAGTCATCCCGACAAGGCGTGCCATCTCTTCATAACGGTTGCGCTGAATGGCCTCGTACATATCTAAGGCATGTTGTTTCATCTGGCGCAACAAGTCGAGACGTTCTGTATCATTGAGAAACATTCCTTTCACGATTTCAGCCAAAATGCCTTTTGCCGTACGTGTAATGCCGGTATAATAAAGCAAATGACAACTCTTATAACAAGAATCGGTAAACAGATGGTCGGGCAACCAACGTACTACAGGAGTCTGACGCCAACCGGCTTGTGTCTGCAACAGCTTAATTCCGGGCAGAATGCCTCCATACTGGTCTTGCCAGCCACCTCCGGTAGTTAGCAACTGTTCCAATACCAATGTGCGATTGCCTATTTCCTGCTTATCCCATCCCAAACCACAGAAATCATTGATAGCACCCAGCATGGTAGATGCCAAAATAGAACTGGTGCCCAATCCGGAACCTGCCGGTATAGCCGACAATAAGGTTACCTCCAAGCCACAACCGAATGCACGCAACTGGGCCTCCAATGAAGCAAACGGCTCTGAACAGAAATCGGGATGGAAACCAGCCAATACCAAAGCTGCCTTAGGAATGGAAAACGGTGAACCCACAATATTGAAACGATGCAACTCTTCGAAAGTAGATACAACCTCCATCGCACCCAAATCAATCGATCGCATGACAATCTTATATTCTTTGCAAGGCTTTATATAAACCTGAAGAGGAGGCTGTCCATTGAGCGTAATTGCCAAGTTGACCACATGTCCGCCTTCACTCAAGCAATAAGGAGGCGTATCGGTCCACCCACCTGCCAAGTCAATACGTACCGGACTTCTACCCCATACAATCTGGTCGGCATAGACCGACAGACGTGGCAACTCACGTTGGCGCTCTTCGTTCATCAAACCTTCACGCATCAAGCTGAAAGCAATTTCTTCTTCGCGCTTGGCTTGCTCGCCATCGCCCTTCAGCTGACAGACACGAGAACGGAACATGGCATCGCTTACCCGGGTAAGCAACGGTACTGTTTCGCCAAGTGGTTTGGGCATAGGCAGATTATAAGTTGCAAAGTCTTCGGCTGCTTCCTGCAAATTCAACTGATAGAACACACTCCGTTCATGGTTGGCAGCCAACATAGACCAATTCTCCTTGCGAAAAGCTTCACGCTGAGCCGTCAGACGACGCAAATTGGCATAAGCAGAGATTTCATCGGCCGACAACTTGCGAGCTTGTTGCCAAATGTCCCGCCCACGTTCATAAGTGGGTTCGGATATCATCCAACGAAACACCTCGCCCAACTCTCCGACCGAAGCACATACCGGAAACAAACGGGCAGCCTGAAGGTCGGATGCTCCTTCGATAGCATCCACTTTCAACCCACGCTGCTGAAGCCACTGAACGACAGGTTGCCCCATCCAGCACACGGTTTCATCGACCAATGCTCCTTTAAACTTATCATTAAACCCATACGGACGAGCCACATAATCGGTCTCGCCAAAAGGTACAACATCAATACAAACCCCTTGTGGAATCTCCAGTTTCCAATCATTGACAGGCACACCGGTGATAATCTGCTTGTCGTGCAACTTCCATCCGGGAGCCAAATGGCTGTTCTCCACCCACAGCTCTGAATTAAGCGGAGTTAGTTCTACCTCAACACGGGCATTCTGCGTAAACATAGCCGGTGTAGGTTTTACCTTGTGCAGCGTAATCTCACGTTGGTCTTTCACCAGATTCTGTACCGCTACAGTCGACGAAATCATTTCCCGACTGGTGCCGTAATGGTAAAACTCACCACCGGGCAAAGGAAGAATAGCCACATTCAAGCTGTTGAGCTCGTCATCGGTCAGCTTGGGATGTGCGCCCAACGACATACCAAAATCGGTGTACATATCATAATAATCCACTTTCCCTTCTTTCAGCGAACGAGCACGCAACAAGTTCATCGCCCGATCGCTCAGCAACCACACGCCTATATCCATCAAGAAGAAATAGTGCTGCACCAAATCGCCCAAGGTCTGAAGTGAAGGTTTTTGTAACATAAAGTCAAGCCTATCAGGCTGCTCACGATTCATCACAAAGACACCATGGTTTTGTGCCAACGAAGGGTCGACCCACAATCCGTAACACACCACATCGGCATCAGGAATTTCCTGCAACGGTTCAGAAGCACGTACCAGGATGTCGCCACTGACAATCATCGTATGCAATGACGCAGGAGCTTTCTCCATAATCTGCTCATAGAGCGGCAACTGCAACGAGAGCAAATTTTGCGACAAACGCTGTCCTCTTCCCCAGCGATATACCGGGATAGGCGTAAGAATTTTGCCCGAAGGAGCATAAGCCGGCAAACGACGGCTTTGTCCACCGGCATGAAGCAAAATGCGCTTCTCCTGTCCAATCCATTGTTCCCAAGTGGCCCCCTGCTCTGCCTCCATGGCAGCCTGCATCAACCAGGTAGTACCTCCACCTGAACCCAATTTACGACCTACCGGGTCGGAAGTACAAAACCATTCTTTACAATCTGCTTTTTGTATATCATGAAAGCATTCCACCAGATTAGGCGGAAGTGATAAAAGTTTTTTCATACGCTTCTTAAAGTCTAAAGATTTGCTCCATCAATTTCCATTTCTCATGAGAAGCCTGTCCCGGCAAAGAAATCTGATATTTAGACATATAAGCTTCCCATTCTGCTTGACGAGGCAATTTTGCCAGTCTCTCATTGTCTTTTACCCAATCGAAATCGTCCACCGTATCTACAATCATAAACAAATGATTCTTCAGAATGTAAATCTGCATATCCAAAATTCCTACTTGGCGAATGCCTTGCTTGATTTCCTCCCATACATGTTTGTGCTCTTCTACATAGGCAGCAATCAGCTGTGGGTCATCGTAGAGGTCTAAAGTCTGA
>DYCT01000029.1:0-6666 GCA_019417975.1 Bacteroides sp. | reverse complement strand
TCTATTGGCAAAGTTAAGCAAATCATAGAAATAACCTTGCAAAAAGCCAAGAATAGTGTTTGCCGAAAGAAAGATATAAAAACAGATAGGTTTTTCCGCTTTATTTAGCATCAATCCGTTTAAAATTCGTACTTTTGCACCCTAATATTCAGTACACGATTTAATAGATATAAAAAATATGGAATTAGCAAGTAAGTACAACCCTGCCGATGTGGAAGGGAAATGGTATCAGTATTGGCTTGACCACAAGCTTTTTAATTCAAGACCAGACGCGCGTGAGCCCTACACCGTCGTAATTCCTCCTCCAAACGTCACCGGTGTGCTTCACATGGGACACATGCTCAACAATACCATCCAGGATATCTTGGTGCGTCGTGCACGTATGGAAGGTAAAAATGCCTGCTGGGTGCCGGGTACAGACCATGCCTCTATAGCTACCGAAGCAAAAGTGGTGAACAAGCTGGCCGAACAAGGTATCAAAAAAACAGACCTTACACGCGATGAATTCTTGAAACACGCTTGGGACTGGACCGAAGAACATGGCGGTATCATCTTGAAACAGCTCCGCCGATTGGGTGCTTCATGCGACTGGGACCGTACTTCCTTTACAATGGACGAGACACGCAGCAAAAGTGTCATCAAAGTATTTGTAGACCTCTATAACAAAGGCCTCATCTACCGTGGTGTACGTATGGTCAATTGGGACCCGAAAGCATTGACTGCACTCTCTGACGAAGAAGTTATCTATAAGGAAGAACACAGCAAGCTCTATTACTTACGCTATAAAGTGGAAGGCGACCCCGAAGGACGTTACGCCATCGTAGCAACCACTCGTCCTGAAACCATCATGGGCGATACAGCCATGTGTATAAACCCTAATGACCCGAAAAACGAATGGTTGAAAGGTAAAAAGGTGATTGTACCACTTGTAGGTCGTGTTATCCCGGTAATCGAAGACGACTATGTAGACATCGAGTTTGGTACCGGTTGCTTGAAAGTAACTCCGGCACACGATGTAAACGACTATATGCTGGGCGAAAAATATAACTTGCCAAGCATCGATATTTTCAACGACAATGGAACACTGAGCGAGGCAGCCGGTCTCTATGTCGGTATGGACCGCTTTGATGTTCGCCGCCAAATTGAAAAAGACTTGAACGAAGCCGGACTGCTTGAAAAAGTAGAAGCATATACCAATAAAGTAGGGTTCTCTGAGCGTACTCATGTAGCCATCGAGCCAAAACTGTCTATGCAGTGGTTCTTGAAGATGCAGCACTTTGCAGACATGGCTCTTCCTCCGGTTATGAACGATGAACTGAAATTCTATCCTGCCAAATATAAAAACACCTATAAGAACTGGTTGGAAAACATCAAAGACTGGTGTATCAGCCGTCAGTTGTGGTGGGGACACCGCATCCCGGCTTACTTCCTGCCTCAAGGTGGATTTGTGGTTGCTGAAACTCCGGAAGAAGCACTGAAACTGGCTATTGAGAAAACTGGAAACAAAGAGATGCAACTGTCTGACCTCCGTCAGGACGACGACTGTCTGGATACTTGGTTCTCTTCTTGGTTATGGCCTATCTCACTGTTTGACGGTATCAACAACCCAGGCAACGAAGAAATCAACTACTACTACCCGACCAGCGACTTGGTAACCGGACCGGATATCATCTTCTTCTGGGTAGCCCGTATGATTATGGCAGGCTATGAGTACATCGGCGAAATGCCTTTCCGCAATGTTTACTTCACCGGTATCGTTCGCGACAAGTTAGGTCGTAAGATGTCAAAATCGCTTGGAAACTCTCCTGACCCGATTGGCTTAATCGACCAATATGGTGCCGACGGAGTACGTATGGGTATGATGCTTGCTGCTCCAGCCGGCAATGACATCCTCTTCGACGAATCGCTTTGCGAACAAGGACGTAACTTCTGTAACAAGATTTGGAATGCATTCCGCTTGGTACAGGGTTGGCAACGCGATGCATCATTGAAAACCCCCGAAGCATCGGTACAGGCTCAGAAATGGTTCGCTGCAAAGTATGAATTGGTAGCAGCCGAAGTAGCCGACCTTCTCTCAAAATATCGCTTGAGCGAAGCACTCATGGCTATCTACAAACTGTTCTGGGATGACTTCTCAGCATGGTATCTGGAGATGGTTAAACCGGCTTACGGTGAACCTATCGATGAAGAAAGCTACCAATTTACTTGCGCTTACTTCGATAAACTGCTAAAACTGTTGCATCCATTCATGCCATTCATCACCGAAGAACTATGGCACGCCCTGCAAGAACGCCCCGACGGCGCAAGCATCATGTACGACTCGTACGAACAGGTTGCTCCAATGGAAGATGATAAGAAAGAATTGTTGGCAAACTATGACTTGGTACTGCAGGCGGTGACAAACATCCGTAGCGTACGCGCACAGAAGAATATCTCTCCCAAAGAACCACTCGACTTGGAAATCATGGGAACTGTTCCGGCACAAATGTCGGAAATGCAATGCCTGTTCACTAAATTGTGTAACATCCGTTCTGTAAAAGAAGTCAATGCCAAGAGCGCAAGCAGTGTATCCTTCATGATTGGAACTACTGAATTTGCCATCCCAATGGGTGACCTGATTGACACAGAAGCAGAGTTGAGCAAACTGGAAGCTGCTCTCAAATATCAAGAAGGATTCTTGCAAACCGTCTTGAAGAAACTGAGCAACGAAAAGTTTGTAAGCAAAGCACCGACCAATGTCATTGAAATAGAACGTAAGAAGCAAGCTGACGCAGAAAGCAAGATTGCAGCTATAAAAGAAAGTATCGCTTCACTGAAGAAAGCATAACTTGTTCATATTATAAAAAAAGAAAGCTGTTCAACCCGTTTGAGCAGCTTTCTTCTTTTACAGAAGTTAATCAAATACCATCAAAATATTAATCTATGTTATACAACATACTTTTTTGGCAGAATAATTTGGTATTTCAGCAAAAAGCCGTACATTTGCAATGTGTTTTTCATAGTATTAGATTTTAAGGTTAACAAAGGTTGGGATACAGCGGTATCCCTTTTTTTATGTTCCTACGTAAACTCTGTCTGAAACGAGCCAAAACAATCCTTACTTTATTATACTTATATATATAAGTAAAGCACCGAAACATAGGACTGACCTTGTTTCGATGCCTTAGCAGATTTGTATAATAAACGACTGAAACTTTCTATCAAGCGCAGTCTATCGCTACCCTATCCTAACTTTATAAGTGTAAACATGCTCACCAGCCGTCACACGAACAATATAAATACCTCTTGGTAACGAGAAGGAAGCAATATCCCCTTTCTCACAAGAAGAAATAAGCATAGCACCCGTTGAGGCATATACATTGATTTTACTGTTTTGAGGCAAACCGACAAAGCTCAATGTATCATCGGATACTGTAAGAAGAGGACGCCCTTCTATTTCCTGTCCTGACTCAACATCCAATTCGCCTCCTTTATTTTGAGCTGACACAATTTCTTCCACTAAACTATTCAAATAGACTTCCAGATTGGTATAACACTCACGGCTCAATGTCTTGGCATTGCCATCGCTATAATCATCAGGAGAAAGTCCGTGTGCCTTTTCCCACCAATCGGGTATTCCATCTCCATCGGTATCTTTTACATCACGATTTTCATCCAACAACAACTCCGGCCATGCACTCCAAGCAACTGTAGCACCCGAAGGTTTCAAATCGTTTTGCGAATTAATATACCCCGGTTTATTCCCCGAAGCGGTAAAAGTGGCTTTACGACTGCGCGTATCTGCAACAATACGCTCATCCACAGCATCCCGATAAAGACAACATCCGGCATAATCCAACACACGCCGATAAGCATCCTCGGCCGAATGAGTCGTCACAACGCCCGGCTCAAGAGATTGTTGCAAACGAATAGTATCTTTAGTGGCAGAAGTAAACAAATTATCATTGTCCTCACTGGAAATCTGTTCGTAAACCCCTTTTGTCCAATTATCCTTCGATACGGCAGAATTGCCTTCTACCACATTGCCATCGATATAATATTTACCCCAAATATGTTCCATCGGTTTGAAGGATGGGTTTTCTGCCACATACTTTGTAGTTCGTATACCAATACTTGCAATCCGATATTTCACTTTCGAAGAAGCCTTATCTGTAGCCGGTCCTGGTTTATAGTAGTTGTTTACGATATTCACTTGCATACCTTCCCCGCCATAACATCCGTTACCGGCCCAATTGTAATAGACATTATTGCGAATATCCACATATTCGTGTTGTTGCGTTGCAGGCTTCGGACCTAACCGTGGTGTACGACTTTCACAATGGGCAATCAGGTTATGATGATAACTGGCCATGTTTCCTCCCCAGTTGCCTCCGTAACAATGTGCTTTCTTGCTATGGGTAGACACTCGCAAGGCTTCGGAAGCAATACACCACTGCACCGTAGAATTTTGCATTCCATAAACCGACAAACATTCATCCACACTCCAACTTACGGAGCAATGGTCTATAATAATATTCTTTTTACTGTCTCCTCCCAATCCATCCGGCTCACCTCTACTGGTATCTCCCGGTCGGAAACGCAAAAAGCGTACAATGACATTGTTCGAATTAATCACAAATGGATAATCGGCAATACAGATTCCGCCCGGTGATGTCTGACCGGCAATGGTGAGATTATCTTTTCCGGTTTTCAATTCCGATTTCAAATGAATGGTGCCTGCTACCTCAAAAACGATGGTTTTAGTACCCGACTGAGACAAAGCCCAACGCAAAGAACCAACGCCTGTATCTTCCAGATTTGTAACAGTCACAACCTTTCCCCCACGACCTCCGGTGGTATAACGTCCATGTCCTTCAGCACCCGGGAAAGCCGGAAGCTGAGCTATAACTGTAGAATGGTTTCCCAAAAGCGAAGTCGCAATGCAAGCTAATAAAACGTACTTTTTCATCTTATCCTCATTTACACCATCATTCAGTAACCATCAATTTCTTACAAAGTACCTTTCCATCAGCCAATCTCCATATCAAGACGTATACACCAGCAGAAAAAGCCGGCAAGCTAACCTCACCGTTTGTGGTGGACAATTCATATCGGGCAACATGACCTCCGGCTACATTTACCACCTCAAGCGAAAGAACAGGAGCCTCTGCTTCAAAACAAAGTGTATGGGAAACTGTATCAAACGCCCAATCAAAACGTGACAGCGATGGCTGTACCTGAATACTATTGGGCTTTTCCTGAATAGAATTCAAATAATTCTCCAGATTGGAATAACCGTTTGCTGCTATTGTGGCACCATCGGCAGCATTGTTACGGTCTAACTGATTCGCATCTTCATACGCATCGGGCAAACCATCGGAATCGGTATCTTCAATCTCAACTGCTCCTTCCGACAAGTCTGGCCATGCGCTCCATGTATCTCCTGCGCCTTCCGGTTTCAAATCATTCTGCGAATCAATAATTCCTAATAAGCTCCGATTATATGTACCATGGTATTTAGGAGTCTGATTACCAGCGGCTTCTGCCAAGATACGTGCGTCTACAATGTCAAGTTGCGGAAGGCGAGCCCCTGCTTTCGCAATAATATCGGCATAAGCTTGCTGAGCCGTACCTACTTCCGTACCACTCGAAGCAGACGGTGCCATCAGACGAACGGAATCCATCATCTGTTGTGTATTACCCAAACGGATATTCACAGCACGCTTTGTTCCAGTAAGTACATACGCCCAATTATCAGCATTCACCGCAGAGTGGTCACCCTGATTCTTATCGTTCTTGTATTCATTGATTTCAAACATATTCCCATCGATATACCATTCACCGGCTCCGGTAGCTTTAGAACCGGTATGCGACAATTCGGCAAACCAGCGATCTTCAAATGTATTGGTAGCCGGCCCTGGTTTATAATAGTTGTTTACCAAATTGGTACGGCTATAAGCACCGGCAACTACAGCTTCAAGCTCGCCTCCGTATACTGCTCCTTTTTTGCCCCAATTATAAATGACATTGTTGATAATCTCTGTATCTACAAACTGGTCGTGCGAACCGATGGTCATACTCTTATCACGAGCTCCGTTAACACGAGGCGAACGACTTACACAATGCGCCAACAAGTTATGATGAAAAGTAGATTTCTCACCACCCCATTGCGAACCATATCCACGTTCCCCTTTATGATGTCGGGAATTGTAAAGCGGTTCGCTGAGAATACACCATTGCATGGTGGTATTGTCATTGTCATACATTGTCACATTTTCTTCCATAGACCAACTGAAAGAACAATGGTCTATAATAACATCCTTTACATTCTCCACATCCAATGCCGAATAATTGGAATCGGCTTCATCGCCTGCTCTGAACCGAAGGTATCGGATAATAACATTATCCTTGCATACATAAATATTTGCTCCGGAAATACAAATACCACCACCCGGAGCCGACTGTCCGGCTATCGTTACATTCGGATGTTGAAACTTCAATTTAGAATTCAGTTTAATCGTTCCTGCTACTTTAAACAAAATCGTACGCGGAGTATCATCTCCCGAACGAAGAGCCCACCGAAGCGTTCCTTCTACAAGTTCCGAATCGGCGCAATCGTCCAATCGAGTTACATAATATACCTTACTTCCTACAGCAGGGTCGGTCATTCGTCCTCCTGTTGCAAAA
>DYCT01000289.1 GCA_019417975.1 Bacteroides sp. | reverse complement strand
TTGATGTCAATTAGTCTAAAGTCAATAACACGGACATGCCGGGACGCAAGTCATCCACCTTTTGGGTTGGACGGGCATGAATCTCAAAGGTACGTAAGTCATAACTTCCGGTTTGCTTGGTTGATTTCCAGGTAGCAAAACTGCCTAGCGGACTAATATAATAGATTTTGAATTCAATATTTTTTTTACCGATAGCGGGCACATCCGCAACAAATGTTTCGTCCATTTTAAATTGCGGCATCAGATCTTCCCGCACGTTAAGAACAACATGTATATCATCCATCACCACCAAATTCATAATGGGAGTTCCCGGTGCAACCAACTCTCCACGTTTAGGGAAGATTGTTGCTATCTGACCGTTTTCCGGAGCGGTCAACCGAGCATCGACCAGCAAAGCCGAGACTTCATCCACTGTGCTTCGAGCAGCATCCACCATGCTGGCAGCAGACGCTTTATCTTCTTTTTGTGCACCATCTACAGCCATCTGATACTGTTCATAGGCAGCACGTTCGGCTGCTACAGCCGCTTTATACATAGCTTCTACTTCATCCTTTCTTTGAGAAGTAATGACACTGTCCTTATATAAAGTAAGAATACGGTTGTAAGTTGTCTGGGCGAGAGTAAGATCGCTCTTCGTTTTATTCCATAATTGCAGTGCAGTAGCCACGATCTGACGACGGGTTCCGGCATCTATTTTCTTGTTCTGTTGTACTGCCACCTGTTCCAAGGCATTCACTTGTTGATACTTGGCATGTACTTCAGGGCTATTAATGACGACAAGAGTATCTCCCTGGTGTACCCAGTCTCCCTCCTGAACGAAGAAAGTGTCGATACGGCCGGGAAGTTTCCCACTGATACGGATTTCTGTTGCTTCAGCTTGTCCCTGCAAGACCAGCGGCTGTTTATGCATTAATATAACTCCCAAGCCGGTGAAAATACCGACAGCCAGAAGAATGATGACAAAAGCCCATGATAGGGTTTTACTAGTTGGTTTCATTGTTTGTTACGGTTTAGGTTGATAGTTTGCAAATTGTTCCGGTGTGCCACAAAGCGAGAGTAGATTCATTAGTGCCACATCATATTCATAATATGCTGCCAGGCGAGCCACTTTTACACTGGCAAGCATGGTTTCAGCATCAATAACTTCGGTAGAAGTTGCCATCCCTTCTGTAAATGATTTCTTTCGGATGCGTACCAATTCTTCACTTAAGGCAATCGTTGCATTTAAAGCTTTTACATTATCCTGTGCCTTTTCCAGCTGCGTATAAAGCTTATCTACCCCAACAGCCAGATCATCACGGGCTTTCATCTGCCCTAAAGCCAGAGTTTGTTCCGTTAATTTCGATTGCCGCACTCTTTTTTCACGATCCAGTCCGTCAAAGAGGTTCCATGTAAAACCAATGCCTACCATGGTACGCGGTAATAAATTACTCTGAATACCATGCGAATACAAGGTCTGTTTTCCAAAAAGGGCTATATTCGGCAAATAGCCGCTTTGAGCAATCCGCACTTCTTGTTTGGCAATATGCTGCTGCAGCTGTAATTGGTTGAGTGTATAGTTCCCACTGTTTACTGAAAGATCAAATAGCATTTTAGGTGGCAATGAATCATTCATAAAAAGGGGAGAGGTAGGAATGATATTGGCATCTGCATCCTTTTTATTCAGCAAAACCTTTAAGGCACTTTGCACTACTGTTTCTTCTTTTCGCGCAGCTTCCAATGCACGTTTGGCTTCATCCATATTTACCTGGGCAAAAAGCCTGCCTGCTTTGTCAATCATTCCTGCTGCCTCTAACTTCAAGGCATTTTCATAATGTTTCTTTAATCCGTTGTAGGTTTCTTCACGAACCGTCACAATTTGTTGTGCCAGTCGAAGCCCATAATAACTTTCAACCAATAAACTTTGCTGATTGGCCGATACCTGTGCCCGACTTTCCCGTGCCAAGTCGACCATCGTTCTTCCGATGTTGGTGGCACGGAAGCGTTTACCACCGGAAAAGAGTACCCACTCGGCTGATAAATCAACAGTTGTCAAATTTCTTGGAGTCAAAGGAAATATAAGGGTATTTGCCCCAATTTGATCCAGTATAGACGAAATGATCTGATCATCCGGAATAATGGAATGTACAAAGTCTTTAGCCGGATCGGTAAACTGCGATAAAGGCTGTTTAACTTCGATCTTCTCCGACATGTGTACAAACGCACCTGTAGACTGAAGACTGGGATACCAGAAAGCATTCAACTTATCACGTTCAGCCTTCGCAATCTCAATACTCTTATCTGCTATTTTCAGACTCTGATTTCCTTGATTCAACAGATGCAGTGATTCTTCGAAACTTAATGGTATCTGTGCATCTATCTGACCGATGGAAAAATACAAAGTCAATAGTATAAAAAGTCGCTTATTTTTTTTCATACTGGTTAGGT
>DYCT01000288.1 GCA_019417975.1 Bacteroides sp. | reverse complement strand
TTGATGTCAATTAGTCTAAAGTCAATAACACGGACATGCCGGGACGCAAGTCATCTACTTTTTGGGTAGGACGCGCATGAATCTCAAATGTACGTAAGTCATAACTTCCGGTCTGCTTGGTTGATTTCCAGGTCGCAAAACTGCCTAACGGACTTATATAATAGATTTTGAACTCTATATTTTCTTTACCGATGGCGGGTACATCTGCAACGAATGTTCCGTCCATTTTAAACTGTGGCATCAGATCTTCCCGTACGTTAAGAACGACATGTATATCATCCATAACCACCAAGTTCATAATGGGAGTTCCCGGCGCAACCAACTCTCCGCGTTTAGGAAAGATCGTTGCTATTTGTCCGTTTTCCGGAGCTGTCAACCGGGAATCAACCAATAAAGCCGAAATTTCATCCACCGTGCTTCGTGCAGCATCCACCATACTGGCAGCTGATGCTTTATCTTCTTTCTGTGCACCGTCTACAGCCATCTGATACTGCTCGTATGCAGCGCGTTCAGCTGCTACAGCCGCTTTATACATCGCTTCTACTTCATCCTTCCTTTGAGAAGTGACAACACTGTCTTTATATAAAGTGAGAATACGGTTGTAGGTTGTTTGAGCGAGAGTTAGGTCACTCTTCGTTTTATTCCACAACTGCAATGCAGTAGCCACAATCTGACGACGGGTTCCGGCATCTATTTTCTTGTTTTGCTGTACCGCTACTTGTTCCAATGCATTCACTTGTTGATATTTGGCATATACTTCAGGGCTATTAATAACGACAAGAGTATCTCCTTGGTGTACCCAATCGCCTTCCTGAACGAAGAAAGTATCGATACGACCGGGAAGCTTTCCGCTGATACGGATTTCTGTTGCTTCAGCCTGTCCTTGCAGAACTAGCTGTTGTTTATGCATTAATATAACTCCCAAGCCGGTAAAAATACCGACCGCCAAAAGGATGATAACAAAAGCCCATGATAGGGTTTTACTAGTTGGTTTCATTATTTGTTACGGTTTAGGTTGATAGTTTGCAAATTGTTCCGGTGTGCCACAAAGCGAGAGTAGATTTATAAGTGCCACATCATATTCATAATACGCTGCCAAACGAGCCACTTTTACAGTGGCAAGCATGGTTTCAGCGTCAATAACTTCGGTAGATGTTGCCATCCCTTCTGTGAACGATTTCTTTCGGATACGAACCAGTTCTTCGCTTAAAGCAATTGTTGCATTTAAAGCTTTTACATTATCCTGTGCCTTTTCCAACTGCGTATAAAGTTTATCTACACCAACAGCCAAATCGTCACGAGCCTTCATCTGTCCCAAAGCCAGTGTTTGTTCCGTCAATTTAGATTGCCGTACTCTCTTCTCACGATCCAATCCGTCAAAGAGATTCCATGTAAAGCCAATACCTATCATGGTACGTGGCAATAAATTACTCTGAATACCATGCGAATATAAGGTCTGTTTTCCGAAAAGGGCTATATTCGGCAAATAGCCGCTTTGAGCAATCCGTACTTCTTGTTTGGCAATATGTTGCTGTAACTGTAATTGATTGAGCGTATAGTTTCCGCTGTTGACAGAAAGATCAAAAAGCATTTTAGGCGGTAGTGAGTCATTCATAAAAAGGGGAGAGGTAGGAATGATATTAGCATCTGTATCCTTTTTATTCAACAAGACTTTCAAAGCACTTTGCACTACTGTTTCTTCTTTCCGCGCAGCTTCCAATGCACGTTTGGCTTCGTCCATATTTACTTGGGCAAAAAGTCTGCCTGCTTTGTCAATCATTCCTGCTGCCTCTAATTTCAAGGCATTTTCATAATGTTTCTTCAATCCGTTATAAGTTTCTTCACGAACAGTTACTATTTGTTGTGCCAGCCGAAGCCCATAATAACTTTCAACCAACAGGTTTTGCTGGTTGGCCGACACCTGTGCTCGGCTTTCTCGTGCCAAGTCGACCATCGTTCTTCCGATATTGGTGGCACGAAAACGTTTACCACCGGAAAAGAGCACCCACTCGGCTGATAAATCAACAGTAGTCAGGTTTCTGGGAGTCAGGGGAAACACTAGTGTGTTTGCTCCAATTTGATCTAGTATGGATGAAATGACCTGATCATCCGGAATAATGGAATGTACAAAGTCTTTAGCCGGATCAGTAAACTGCGATAGGGGCTGTTTTACTTCAATCTTCTCCGACATGTGCACAAACGCACCCGTAGACTGAAGACTGGGATACCAGAAAGCATTCAGTTTATCACGTTCAGCCTTCGCAATCTCAATACTCTTATCTGCAATTTTCAAACTCTGATTTCCCTGATTCAGCAGATGCAGTGATTCTTCAAAACTTAATGGTGTCTGTGCATCTATCTGACTGATGGAGAAATACAAAGTCAATAGTATAAAAAGTCGCTTATTTTTTTTCATACTGGTTAGGT
>DYCT01000287.1 GCA_019417975.1 Bacteroides sp. | reverse complement strand
TTATCAGGGGCTACGCACTTGTAAACGGTAATACCAAATACAAGGCTTCCGAATTGGGAGTTGCCCGGAATCTGATGATTTCAAAACTCCCTAAAACATGGAACAAGCTGCATCATAAGCCACAAGTTACCGCTGTTAGCAATATGCCTAAGGATGCTCAAACAGAGCAGAATTTCAAACCGTCAGCATCCGCAGAGCATACCAGATATAGTACTTATCATCCTGATACTATTCCCTATACGCTTAATCACAACGATAAGGAACATCATTTTTATATTCCTGAAAAAGTGCTTGACTGTTTCAACGATGAGTTTGACTACAGAGATACTGAAAATAGTCAGGCTCTTACCGATATGGCTGTAGCTATTTTTGTCGGACTGCTTGAAACGCCCAACGTTACCACCGGAGGCGGTGGCGGTGGTTCACAAAGCGATTTACCTTGGAGAGATAAGGACGAAGACGATTTGCAATGGGCACGAAGATGCGCTTGCACTGCCGGTCGCCTGATCGGAAAGAAACCAAAATCAGGATTAAAACGATAATCAAATGAAAAAGAAATTCGACTTTTCCGCAGAAATGGCCGAAGCGGAAGCCATAAAGTCCAATCCAAAGAATGAGTCTTTGGAGGAAGAAAACCGCCTACTCGATATCAATGCACAAGAACTTGCCAAACTGAACGACAACGTGTTCAAGTTGAGAACGGAAGTTGAAAATCTGTCCGGCTCTATACGAGAGTGTAAGCCTGTCATTTCTAAAGAAATGCAGAAGTTGGCAGTAGAATTTGGAGCAAGGCTTCTATGTGATTTTCTTAGTCAGATTGAGAGTAAATGCAAAGAAACCGAGCGAAGAATGAAGAAATCCGGCAATGCCATCCCAATTCCGGCTACCTCATTTTACATTACTGTAGGAATATTGGTAGCCCTATCTTCTTTTTTCGTCAACATGATAGTGGCAAACGTTGAGATATTGCGTTCAGCGTTGATTTGGAAAGCAGTTGCCGTCTGTGTCCTTATCGCAATTTCGGGGATTGTCATGGCTATAATCGTACCGAAGATTTTGGATAAATGGACGTAATTGGACGCTAGCGAATCTTTAGAAATCAATTATCATTGGCGTTTGTTTGGTCATATCATAGGCCACAACAACCCTGTAACCGCCGTAACTGTTACAGCGGTTACGGAATTGTTATGTAATTCTGCGATTTGACATTTGAATTAAAAGTGCATACAAGCCATACTTCAATCAACATAGCTATTTTCTTTTAACTTGTCGGGTGCATGTCGGGTACTTGTCGGGCATCTTATACGTTTTATTTAATTCAATGACTGAGCTTAGTACATTTTCACTTGGACTTGGTAAACTTAGACCGTTTTCTTCAAATGATCGCACAGAAGTTACATACCAGTAAAATGTTATTTGCCAAGCGACTTGAACATCTTGGCGATACAACGTTTCTTTTGTTCCATATTTGGATGGACATAAAGATTGAGAGTGGTACTGATATTTGAGTGCCCCAGCAATACACTGACTGTTTTATAGTCACAATTGCTTTCTATACAGCGAGTTGCAAAGCTGTGGCGAAGCCCATGAAATTTCAATTTTGGGATACCAAGGTGCTCCATCAACCGTTTGTAATAATTGCGATATGTTCGTGGTTCTGTGGGCGAGGGTTCATTGGTGAGTATGTAGAAATCTGCATTTACCACTTTTTTCAGTGGTTTCACCAAAGCAAGCAACTCCTTGCTCATAGGAATTTCACGGCAGGAATTCTTTGTCTTAGGCGTATTGATAACCAGCTCAGTATATTTCTTTTCACCTTCAATAATATAAATACGCTCTATGGTACGCTGAACGCTGATGGTTCCGCTATCCACATTGATATCACTCCAGCGCAAAGCGCAAACTTCGCCAATACGAAGCCCCGTACTTAGGCTGATATAGATGCCCAAATTTCGGAATGTGAAATTTTGACGAATATAGTCCAATATTTTCTTATGATGGGCTACAGTCAACACCTCCAACTCTTTACTCGTTTCAGTTGTAGGGTATTTTATGTCCCATTCTGAATAGTTCATCCATTCGTGTTTTACTCCGAACTTCATCACCATTTTGAGCACAATAAGAATGTCCTTTACCGATTTTACACTCATACCACCATTGAGTTTTTGTAGTACGAAATCTTGTACCGCTTTCTCACTTAACGCATCATTTTCACCAAAATATGGTAAAAGATGGTTTTCCAGAATCAACATATAAGCGGCAAATGTTGATTGCTTCACATACGGACGCTTGTCTTCTCGCCAAGCCATCGCAATTTCTCTAATTGATTTCTTTGTCATAATTACTTTTTTAGGGGGTTCCTATAATTAGAGAAATATAATGGGCAATGTTCCAAATCTGAGATTCCCGGAGTTTACGGAGGTGTGGAAGGTGGAACGAT
>DYCT01000286.1 GCA_019417975.1 Bacteroides sp. | reverse complement strand
GTACTTATTGCGATTTCTATTCTACAACACATCTTGATAGGCAAGAACGATACATCCAAGCGTTGTGCAAAGAGCTGGAAATACGGCATGATTACCTACAAGGAGCCAACATAGAAACAGTCTATTTCGGCGGCGGTACTCCTTCCCAACTCTCCATCCGGTCTCTGCAACAAGTATTTCAGACTATAAAGCAGATTTATGGTTTGAAACATTGTCATGAAATTACCCTTGAAGCCAACCCTGACGATCTTACACCCGAATATGTATCCCAATTAAGCCAGCTTCCCATCAACCGTATCAGCATTGGCATTCAGACCTTTCAAGACAATACACTACAACTACTCCACCGTCGGCACACAGCCACTCAAGCCATCGAAGCCGTAAAGCGATGCAGAGAAGCCGGATTTAAAAACATCAGCATCGACCTGATGTACGGCCTCCCCGGAGAGACAATCGAAAGTTGGATTGCCGACATTCGCCAAGCTATCAGCCTACAAGTAGAACATATCTCCGCCTATCACCTTATCTATGAAGAAAGAACTCGTTTATGGCAAATGCGTGAAAATGGGATTGTACAAGAAACTGATGAAGAAACCAGTATCTTATTTTTCGATAAATTGATAGCCGAACTGACGAAAGCCGGATACGAACATTATGAAATTTCCAACTTCTGTCGTCCCGACAAATATGCCCGACACAACACCGGCTATTGGCAAGGAGTTCCTTACTTGGGTTGCGGAGCAGCTGCCCATTCCTACGATGGAAGCGAACACCGCCAGTGGAATGTTGCCTCGCTTGATACCTATATAAAAGGAATAGAACAAGGCACACCACACTTTGACCGGGAATACCTTAACCTATATACTCGCTACAACGAAGCTATCATTACATCCTTACGCACTAACCGAGGAATAGATCTCCCTCTGCTGAAAGCGAAATATGGAGATATTCTTTACGATTATTGCCTCGAGAATGCTCAGCCCTACATAAAAAGCGGGAAACTCGTAATTGAGCATAACTCATTACGTGTTTCCCGCCAAGGTATCTTTATTTCCGATGGCATTATGAGCGACCTCTTATGGGTAGAAGACGCTGATGAACCCTCGGAAGAACATTTTTAAAATCAGCGTATCGTGACAAGAGTTGCTCCATAGCCGTATTCGCGAAACGAAGCATCCTGATACATGCACTGTTTGTATTTATGCTTTAACTCATCAATTACCGCTTTGTGCAGCACTCCATCGCCCTTGCCGTGGATAAATACAATTTTCTGACCTCTCTTACCTTTATATTGCTCCATTACTTCACGAAACTTGTCAAGTTGATAATTCAGAATCTCGGCATTTCCCATTCCTGCTGTCGTATCCAGCAGTTCAGAAGCATGCAAATCCACCTCCACTATTTCCTGTTTTACAGGCTGTTTCTTTTGAAGAGTGTTCTGCTCTTCCGACGAACGTTTTTGCAACAAAGCTTCTTTGATATCTTCTGCATTGACAAAAACTTGCTTCACCGGACGGTCTGCTCGCACAATATCATAAATGAGTGACGGCTCTTCAAAATAAACCGATGGACCAAATGTATGCAATTTATAGAACTTTACTGTATCAATCCGCAATTCTACATTGACAGCAGGTTTCATCAAGAAACTACGCTCTTGCTTAAATGGAATCAACTGTACAGCCACACGCTCCAAATCGTTCAGCTGGCTACGACCAAAAGTTTCCAACCATTCTTTGGTATTCGGCTCTATCAATCCATGTGCACGAACTTTCCATGCCGTACCTTCTACTCCTAAATAGGTATAATAAAAATAGTAATTGCTATCGTTCACCAAATAAGCATCAAAATCAGTCGAGGAAATCGTCTTTACATCTTCAGGCACAAAAGCAAGCATCACATTCAAGGTTTCACCTTCGCGTGTCTCTGACGGACGATAAGTCACAGCCTTCTCCACTTCTTTTTTATGCTCCTGGCTTACTTGCTTCTGCTCTTGTGCAACCGGTTTCCGCTTCAAATTATAGTCATCGGTATCTATCACGACACATTCATTCATCGCCATGGGTATTTCGAATCCATCGGCATCTTCTACCAAAACAATATTCTTTCCCCGAAACTCTTTCACAATGCCCCCTCCTACTTCACTGAGGAAACGAACTTTATCTCCTATCTTCATATTATTGATATTTTGAATTCTACATCACATCGCAAAAATACAATAAAAACACGAAGCATAGAAGCCGACATACAAAATCATTTCATTTTCCAAACTTCTCGACAGAATGTTTCATCTTTGCAGGCAGATTATAAAAAAGGTAAAGAAGATGAAAGATCCAAAACAAATCCATATTAGCGACTACAACTATCCGCTGCCGGATAAACGAATTGCAAATTTCCCATTAAAAGAACGCGATCAATCCAAGTTATTAGTCTACCAACATGGCAAAGTTA
>DYCT01000285.1 GCA_019417975.1 Bacteroides sp. | reverse complement strand
CTGCAAATTTAACACTTTTCGAAAAATCCATGCACCGGAAATTCTGCTTGAGCCCAAAGAACTGTTGAAAGGCAAGTATCAGCCAGACGAGCGTGTCTCACAACCATTGTCGGATAAGCTCATGGAGATATTTATCAGTCATCAGTATTCAACTCATATTAATGAATTGTGACAAATTGAATGATTCGATTCAGATAAACAGGTTTTAAAACGAGAACAAATGAACAAGTCTTTGTATGTGATAGGCTCTGAACCTTTACACGAATGGGAACGTAGAAACAATTACCCTTCGTGTATTGTCTTGACAGGAAATGTATCTGCAAATACGTTTTCTGATTTCGCACATGATTTCGACTACACCAAATACAAACAAATATCTTTCGATGAATTGTTTGTTGAGGATATACTATATAAAGATGGCAAAACTTGTACATACGAAGAGTATCTTTCACAATTTGTTTGTGGGGATGCAATAAGACTATTCGTTCTTATCAAGCTTTACCTTAATATCAAGATTGCAAAGTCTTTTGTTGTTTATAGGGATTGTGTATATTCTGCCGATTATAAAACACTTGTACATGCTCCAGAAGCAACAGAACTTGTAGTTCTTCCCTTTGTGGAGCATATAGGTAATGGGGCTTGCTGTGGTTATGACAAGATGTCCGTATTAAAGCTGAATAATGGTTTGAAAAGTATAGGCAAATGGTCTTTTGTAGCAGCCGACATAAACAAATTAGAATTGCCTCACTCGTTGGTTTCATTAGGGGAAAACGCCTTTCTGATGTCTGAACTTGAAAGTGTAAGGCTATCGGACTCCTTGGAAGGAATACCTGACGGATGTTTTGATTTGTGTTCTCTTGACAGTATAAAAATACCTCGTAGTGTTAAGTACATAGGTAATAAATCTCTTCGGGGATTGATATGGACAGACGAGATAGAGATACCAGAAGGTGTCGAGAAAATAGGATATGATGCTTTTGAAGCTATGTATCATGTTTCTTTGCCATCGACCCTATTGGAGATAGCTCCAGATTTTTATTATGAAGAATGTATCGATGACCCTAATCATCCTCCATACATTGAGGTACATCCAAATAATAAGGTGTTTTACTCCAAAGAAGGAAGTTTGTATTTCAAAGCGACAGGACTCCTTGCTATTGATAGTAAATATAATGGCCCCAATAAATGCTGTATAAGGTATCAGTATGATGATGACAAATTACCAAAAGAAGAATCGTAATGAAAATAGTTAGTTATAACATAGCAAAATGCGTTCAGACCAAAATAGACCATATCCTAAGAATGAACGCTGATTTGTACATTTTGCCAGAATGTGCCGACTCTAAAAGCATTGTTCTGCCAAAAGGCTATACCATGTTTTGGACTGGTGATGATGATATACCCCAAAAAGGACTTGGAGTTATCTGGAAGGATGAGCTATCCGTTCACATTGTCAATGGGCATAGAAAGATTAAACATCATCTTCCTTTAATCGTGGATAATGATGGATGTAGTAAATTTATCCTTGCATGTTGGCCAACAGTGTGGCAGGAGTCGAAGACTTATCCTCAATTACTGCTTGAAGCCTTGCATGAATACAGTCCATACTTTGATAAAATGCCATCCTTGGCAATAGGTGACTTTAATTGTTATATCGGACAAAGTGGTGTAAAAAAGGGAACTGGTACATTTGAGGATTGTATAAAAGAATTTGAAGCTCATGGGATGAAAAGCGCTTACCATACCCATAACAAAGAGGAGTTTGAGAAAGAACACGAGGCCACTTTCTTTTGGCGATACAATGAACACAGTCCCTACTTTTTGGATTATGCCTTTAGTAATGTGGACATTCATTCCTATGAGATTGGGCAATGGGAAAAGGAGGTAAGTGACCATCGCCCTCAGATTATTGAACTATAATAGAACAAAGATGAATAGAATATTTTGCTTAGAAACAGAATGGGATCAGAGCATGCACGACTTAAAGAAAAAGTCTACAGTATTGCCTTTGCTTGACTTTCTGGAGAATGCGATTAATATTGAATATACTTTTAGGCAGGTAGCCACAGAATCTGATTTCAATTATTATATCGATCATCTCCAACAGCCAAGTTACAATGCCTATGACCTTATCTATTTGTGCTTTCATGGACAGAAGAAGTGCATCTGTTTTGCAGACAAGACAGATTTGGCTTTGATGGCTTTCGCTGAGAAAGAGGAGAACCTTGGGATATTTGAAGGTAGAAACGTACATTTTGGAAGTTGCAGTACTTTAAAAATGCGTGAAGAAGATATCAAGATGTTCAAGCAGTTGACAAAAGCAAGAATGATAACGGGATATACCAAAGATGTTGATTTAACATCAAGTTTCATTTCTGAGACTTGGCTGATGGATGCAATCAATAGAAACGAAGGATATGCCGCAAAACGCATAAATGACCTTGCTGAAAAAGAGATGCCATACTTTACAAAGTTATTTGGATTCAAGGCATATT
>DYCT01000284.1 GCA_019417975.1 Bacteroides sp. | reverse complement strand
AATTAAGGATTCGTATTTCTCAATGATTTTGTTTTGGGTAGCAATACGTTCATCTATCAATGATATAAATTTTGATATTTTTTCTTGTTCATTCTTCATGGGTATGAAGACTACAGTTCTTTTTAAATCTGCAAATGGTGGAATATTCTTAATTGCAGAACCATTGCTATATATTTTAGAGAATGTATTTATCATTGATGAAAATACTTCGATAAAGATATTTTTATCTATCAAATCTGTATTTACACGCACCCTCATCAGAGCTTGATTGAAAACTCCTGATATTGCATTTTGTGGCAACTCATACATTTCACCAATAGTACCTGCACATGAAACTATAATATCTCCAGCTTTTACAACAAACTGTTGCATGTGATTTATAAAATAGTCTTTTGAGATAAAGTATCTTCCTAATTTCCAATCCTTTTTTATTGCATTTTGCTGTTCATATATTTTTATTGTATCATTACTTTCGGGTACAAATATTTCCTTTTTTAATGCACTCCCGAAAGGACCTTTCTTATATTGTGCAATATCATCAAATAAGTATTTGTTCCATTCGTCTGTAAACTCCGGGAATCTCAAAGCCGGAACATTAAGGACCTTCTTATCTTTATTATCTGCCATAGTCATTACTCTTTAATTTTGTTGATAAGTTCGGTTGCCGTGATGTCGCGCATCAATGTGAAGCCAAACCATTTTTTACCTAAATCTTTGATGGATGCTCCTATGTGGTATACTTCATCGTCAATAAGCAAGAAACGGTCGTGTGCCTTGTTGAATTGCATTACTTCAATAGGTGGATATTGAGCGTTATGGCGGTCAACATCCAACTGGAACTGATTACTAATTCGCTGCGTGTAGATAGTTGCTGTAACCCCGTTTCCCCTTTTATCAAGCAATGTAAGTACCGTGTCATCCACATAGTTATCAATCAATATAATTGAACGCTTTGCTTTTCGCATCAAATCGGACACGAAACGGTAAGCATCAAACACTTGCCCGTCATAGAAAATACCTTGCATGGGTAGAATATTCGCGTCCAACCGTCTGAACACTTCATCAATGCGTTTGTCCGTCACCTCTTGATGCTGCTTCATTTCAAGCTGATGATATTCTATCGTTTCGAGCCGTTGGAACAGTTGAGCATTGGTAGCGATGAAGCGGCGCATGGACACAAAGGCTCGCATGATGCGGATGTTCACTTCCACCGCTGTTTGTGATTTCAAGACAGAACTAAGCATGGCGATACCTTGTTCAGTGAAAGCATAAGGCAATCTTCTGTCGCCGCCCCAACTTGAGGTCGCATTTTGCGACTTCAAGATTTCTACTTCCTCCTTATTCAGTTGAAACATGAAGTCATCAGGAAACCGCTCTATATTGCGTTTCACCTGCTCATTAAGACGCTTTGTTTCTACGCCATAGAGCAGAGCTAAATCCCTGTCAATAATAACTTGCTGACCTCTGATTACACGAATCATTGGTTGTATGTCAATAGCTTTTGGCAACTGGTCGCAATTCACGGTCGGTTCATTCACCTTGCCCTCTATCTTTTCCATTTCTTTAGTCATGCCTATACATCTTGATGTCACAAATTGCGACTTCAAATGTTACAATCAAAATTATATAATTCCCAACTCTTTCAAATACACATCAATCTCCTTATCCAACTCGGCACGTTTAGCTTCCAGTTCCTTGATTCCAGACATTACCGCTTTGATGTCAATCGGTTCTTCTTCCTCAAAGGTGTCCACATAGCGAGGGATATTCAGGTTATAATCATTGTCGGCTACCTCTTGCAGCGTGGCAAGGTGGCTGTATTTTTCTATTTCCTTGCGGTCACGGTAGGTTTCGACTATCTTTTGAATATGTTGCGGACGGAGCTTGTTTTGTGTCTTGACCTTTTCAAACTCCTTGCTTGCATCAATAAACAGAATGTTGTCATCCTCTTTACGGCATTTCTTAATCACAAGGATGCAAGTCGGTATGCTCGTACCATAGAAGATATTGGCAGGCAAGCCAATGATGGCATCAATGTAATTTTTCTTTTCGATAAGAAAACGACGGATTACCCCCTCGGCATTGCCCCGGAACAATACACCATGAGGTGCAACGCAAGCCATTGTGCCACCCTCATTCAAGTGGTAAATCATGTGGAGGATGAAAGCGTAATCGGCGGTTTTCTTCGGTGCAAGCCGCCCAGCTTTGCTGAAACGGTCATCGTTATTGAACTTGTCAGCAGCACTCCATTCTGCGGAGAACGGAGGATTAGCCACCACTGCATCGAACTGTGTATCTCCAAAGGCATCCCATTCTAATGTGTCGCCGTTTTCTATCTTGAAATTACTGAACTTGATACCATGCAATAGCATATTCATTCGGGCAAGGTTGTAAGTGGTCGGATTCTTTTCCTGTCCGTAAATATCGACTGCATGACCCACCTTTGCCGCACGGAGAAGCAGCGAGCCACTACCGCAAGTCGGGTCATACACATTGCGAAGCCGCGCATGACCGATAGAC
>DYCT01000283.1 GCA_019417975.1 Bacteroides sp. | reverse complement strand
GCATCGACTCCTTCTGTCAAGTGGAAGCGTATGGCTTGGGCAGCTGTCGTTGCTTGGGCTTTACTCTCTTTGGTTGGTGCATGGATGTTGCAACTTTCCGATGAAGAAGTGGTGAAACAGGTGGCTTCTTATTCTGAATCGATACATGATTTACCTCAGACTACTGAAGTAGAAGTTGTGATGCCGAAGCCGGAGCAACCGGTGTTGGCACAAACCGATAAACCACAGCGAAGGGTTGCTTCATCGGCTGAAAAACATCAACCGGGCATTGTCGACAGTTCGGAACAGAAAGAAACAGCAGAAACGCTATCGAATTCTGAAGAGGATAAGAGTTTGGCTGACAACGAGCAATGTGTACAGGAAGAAACTGTTACAGAGAAAACGTTTTCGAAAAGAACAGCCGGTCGCAGTCGGTCGTATGCTTCGACAGCTTCTGTAGGTTTGAAAAAGACTAAAAACACCAAGTGGTCGATTGCTATGGGGTATGGCAATTCATTGGGACAACGGGGTAATTCCTTCCCTGGCTATTCTACATTGGACTTGGCAAGCTATTCTCCGGTGAAAGAACCGTTGCAGGGCAATATTACGCATTCCGGCAATATGCCTCATCGGGCTCCTTTGTTGGGGGTAGATGCAGGGGCGGATGGTGAATTTCCTCAAACAGAGGTGACGCACAAGACACCTGTGACGGTAGGTTTTTCTTTCCGCTATAATATTAATCGTCAGTTTGCAGTAGAGACCGGTCTGGATTATACATTATTGTCATCGGAGCTGCGTGCAGGTACTAATCAGACCTATTATGTGGAGTCGTATAAATTTCATTATCTGGGTATCCCGCTGAAAGCAAGTTGGACCTTCCTTGATATCCCTTATCTTTCGCTTTATCTGACGGCCGGAGGTGAACTGGAAAAATCGCTTGCCGGAAAATATAAAAAGATGTATGTGGGTAAGGACGAAGAAGTCACTACTTGGAACGATAATGTAAAGCCTGTTCAGTGGTCGGTATTGGGTGGCTTGGGTGTTCAGTTGAAGCTGAGTCAGGACTTGGGCATCTATGCCGAACCGGGAGTGGTGTATTACTTCGATGATGGTAGCATGGTGCAGACCATCCGCAAAGAGAAGCCTTTTAATTTCAAAATACAGCTGGGGGTGCGCTGGACCTATTAATGATAGACGTGTCTTTCTGTCTGTTCCTCAACACTTAAGTTTGTCTTTTTCCTCCTTTTTTACGTAATATTTCGTTTATTCCCGTTAAAAAGGTTACATTTGCATAACCTTTTAATACGTAATAAAGACATGAATCCTAAAATTTCTCCTTCTTTGCTGTCGGCTAACTTTGCCAATCTGGCTGCCGATTTAGAGATGATAAACCGCAGTGATGCCGACTGGTTGCATATTGATATTATGGATGGTGTGTTTGTTCCCAATATTTCATTTGGATTTCCGGTTTTGAAATATGTGGCTGAACTTACTCAGAAGCCACTGGATGTGCATCTGATGATTGTGAACCCTGAAAAGTTTATTCGCGAAGTAAAAGCGTTGGGCACGATGATGATGAATGTACATTATGAAACTTGTCCGCATTTGCACCGGGTAATTCAGCAGATTAAAGAAGCCGGCATGCAAGCTGGTGTAACCTTGAATCCGTCGACACCGGTATCTATGCTTGCTGATATTGTACGCGATGTAGACATGGTGTTGTTGATGAGTGTCAATCCGGGGTTTGGTGGACAGAAATTTATTCCGCATACATTGGAAAAAGTGGCTCAGCTGCGTGAACTGATTGCCAAGACCGGTTCGAAAGCATTGATTGAAGTGGATGGTGGTGTGAATTTGATTACCGGTAAACAACTTGTAGATGCTGGTGCCGATGTGTTGGTAGCTGGAAATGCTGTTTTCTCGGCTCCCAATCCGGAAGATATGATTCGTCAGTTAAAAGCATTGTAGTATTTCATTGTATCCAGTTCGGAATCTGGCCAAGTACCCTTTCCTTCGGATGCTGATTCCTCTTGTTGTGGGGATAGGCTTGTATGAATGGGGAAGGGGAATATCTGTGTGGGCAGGAGGTGTTGCCATTAGTCTTTGTTTGGTGGCAACGGCTGTTGCCGAGTTGGCTTATCGACGTACGGCTCATTTCCAATATCGGTGGATGTTTGGAGTGAGTGTGTTTTGGGCCTTTGTCGGTCTGGGTGGAACTTTGGCTTGGCAGCACGATAGGCAAGTTGATGTAGGCTGGCCGGAAAGCCGAATGTGCTATCGAGCTTGTTTGTTGGAAATGCCCGAAGCGAAAGAAAATTCGATGCTGTGTAAGGTACATGTAGTGGCGGCTTTCGATTCACTCCACACTTATCCCATTAAGCGGGATATTTTGCTTTATCTTTCCAAAGATGCAGAAAACACAGCGTTGCATTTAGACGATGAATTGCTGTTTTATACTAAGGTCAAGTCACCTTCCAATCGAGGAAATCCATACGAATTTGATTATGCTCGTTATCTGTCGCATCAGGGACTCTCCGGTGTTGCTTATGCCGATTCGGCTTGTTGGCGTGTCGTGGAA
>DYCT01000282.1 GCA_019417975.1 Bacteroides sp. | reverse complement strand
TTGCAAAACTTGTGCTTTGCGCAAAACGATTTGAAAATTTTATCATGATACTCAATAATTTAAATTACATTGCTAAAGCGACACTTCAGAGGGTATCAAGCAGAAGTTCGCCGGATTATTTTAAAATAAATGGGGTATAGAATCCACACCATACCCCCACTTTGCATTGATTAGTCGAGTTTCAGTACCGCCAAAAAAGCTTTTTGAGGGACTTCTACATTACCAATCTGTTTCATACGTTTCTTTCCACGCTTTTGTTTCTCCAACAACTTGCGTTTACGGCTGACGTCACCTCCGTAACATTTAGCCGTCACATCTTTACGAACGGCCTTAATCGTTTCGCGTGCTATGATTTTAGCACCGATAGCAGCCTGAATAGCGATTTCAAACTGCTGACGTGGTATCAATTCTTTCAGTTTCTCACACATACGGCGACCCAAATCGTACGCATTGTCGAAGTGAGTCAGCGTAGACAAAGCATCTACAGGTTCACCGTTGAGCAGAATATCAAGTTTAACCAGTTTTGAGGGTCGGAAACCCGACTGATGATAATCGAACGAAGCATAACCTTTGGATATACTCTTCAGCTTATCGTAAAAGTCAATCACAATTTCACCCAAAGGCATATTATAATGTAGTTCTACACGATTTCCGGAGATATACTCCTGCTTGATAAGTTCGCCTCGCTTGCCCAAACAGAGGGTCATAATCGGTCCGATATAATCGGTTACAGTGATGACAGAAGCCTTGATATACGGTTCCTCAATATGGTCAATAAGGGTTGGGTCCGGCATTCCGCCCGGATTATGAACTTCTGTCATATTCCCCTGCTTATCGTATATCTGATACGACACGTTAGGAACAGTGGTAATGACATTCATATCAAACTCACGGTCAAGACGTTCCTGCACAATCTCCATGTGGAGCAATCCGAGGAAACCACATCGGAAGCCAAAGCCCAATGCCAATGAAGACTCCGGCTGGAAAGTCAATGAAGCATCGTTTAGCTGCAATTTCTCCAGCGAAGCACGCAAATCTTCAAAATCTTCCGCCTCAATAGGATAAACTCCGGCAAACACCATCGGCTTCACTTCTTCGAAGCCGGAAATGGCCTCTTTACACGGACGAGCAATATGCGTAATGGTATCTCCTACCTTTACTTCGCGCGATGTCTTGATACCCGAAATAATATAACCT
The DNA here is from genome assembly GCA_019417975.1 of Bacteroides sp. GTDB lineage: Bacteria > Bacteroidota > Bacteroidia > Bacteroidales > Bacteroidaceae > DYCT01. Next base: position 1,361 of record DYCT01000282.1, on the reverse strand, counting down.
ACATCGCCTGTACGCAACTCTTTACGGGGTATCATATCCATTTTCAATACACCAATCTCGTCGGCATCATACTCCTTACCCGTATTGTAAAACTTCACCTTGTCGCCCGTACGAATAACTCCGTTTTCAATCTTAAAGTATGCGATAATTCCTCGGAACGAGTTGAACACAGAGTCGAAAATCAAAGCCTGAAGAGGAGCTTCTTCATCACCTACCGGATGCGGAACACGTTCTACTACCGCGTTCAGGATGTCTTCTACTCCCATACCTGTCTTTCCGGATGCTCGGATGATATCCTCTCGCTTACAGCCCAGCAGTTCCACGATTTCATCTTCCACCTCTTCGGGCATAGCGCTTGCCATATCGCACTTGTTGATGACCGGAATAATTTCCAAATCGTGTTCAATAGCCATATACAGATTGGAGATAGTCTGCGCCTGAACTCCTTGCGAAGCATCTACAATCAGCAAAGCCCCTTCGCAAGCTGCTATCGAGCGTGACACTTCGTACGAGAAGTCGACGTGTCCCGGAGTATCAATCAAGTTGAGCGTATATTTTTCACCTTTGTATGCATATTCCATTTGGATAGCATGGCTTTTAATGGTAATACCACGCTCCTTCTCCAAATCCATATCATCCAGCATTTGGCCGCCTGTCACTTGAATCGTATTGGTATATTCCAGCAAACGGTCGGCTAACGTTGACTTACCATGGTCAATATGTGCAATGATGCAAAAGTTACGTATATTCTTCATGTTTCTTTTATTCTTTCGGATTCAGTGTGCAAATATACACAGAATGAACGAAATTTTCGCTACCGGTGAACAAAAAGGATAAACAGAAGAATGAAAAACTCGTATATAAAATTGTTTATCCCTCTAAAATAAAGGACGGAGACGATTCTTTCCCTCATCTCCGTCCACAACTGAAACACTTACACAACGTTATCTTTTTACCTTTTCATGTCTTGCTTTAATTTCTTCCAGCATAACCGATAATTCTTTTACCACTTCGGGATGCTGCGCTATCACATTTTGCTGTTCATATGGGTCTGCTACCAAATTATAGAGTTCTCCTTGCGGATTGTTACCCAGTTCGGTCTTGGTCCAAAATTCAATAGCCGGCTTATCACTTGGCTCAATGTATTTCCAATCACCCTTGATAAGTGACAGTGTATTGTCAAGATTCTGCTGAACAATACAGTCGCGATTTACTTGACTCTCGCCTAAAAGCACCGGCAAATGGTTTTGACTATCCGGAGCACTACCCTTCTTGACTGTCTGGCCAACAAGTGCAGCCAAAGAAGCATACATGTCGATTTGTGAAAATTGAGCTTTTTGCTCTCCTGGTTTGATACACAT
>DYCT01000281.1 GCA_019417975.1 Bacteroides sp. | reverse complement strand
TTATCAAATAGTAGGTAGGCAATTTTTGTACATTATAAATACCGGCTGTGGCTGAATACACTCCATTGGGCTCATACACACATACCCACGGCAAGTTGTCGGCCGAAGTGCGCCAGAAATGTTCGTCCGGGTCGAAAGATACCTGATAGACTTCAAAACCCTTGGACGCATACTTGTCGTACAACTCACGAATCATAAAGTTGTGCGGAACAGATACCTGAGTCTGATAAGCTGTAAAATCAAGCAATACGACTTTACCGCTCAACTCGCTCAGCTTACGTACATTCCCTTTAATATCTTTCAGCTCTATATCGATAATACCCGACTCATTAACTTCGACCACCTCTCCGGATGATGCCTGACGAGCCGGACGTGTATTCTTCATTCCTTTGATAACCATATTATACAGGTTTCTAGAACGGTCGGCGTGTGGATAAGCATTGTTCATGCTTGTAGCTACAGCTGCAAAACACTTCACATCGACACGGTCGTTATATGGATCGAAGAGCAAAAGGCCATTCACTTCCTGAAACAATGCATAGTAAGCATATATCTTATTAGGTGCAGCATAGATGTAGTTGACCTTAACCGAATCTTTATAAGACTGCAACATATTCTTCAACGAATCTTCGAACAAAGCATTGCCAACTTTACCCTCACGCGCAGCCTTAATCAGGCTATTCACCTGTTCCTGAAGACGAAGCTGACACAAAGTCAGCTCTTTTATTTTCTTACTATCCTCAGAGCCTTCTACCTGATAGCCGGTAGAGAAATCGGCATAAGACGCCTTGAAAGTCTGAGTCTCAGTAGAGTCGACTGCAAAGTTCACAACCTTATCTTCAATACGCAAACGATAAAATTCGGGAGCTTCCGGTTTTGCATACGAAAAATCGAAATCACCGGATGCACGCAATGTGACAGAATCAAGAGGAATTACCCCTTCTAAGCTGGATGCCTCCAAATAAATGGTTTTACCTTCAGCACCATCCACGACACCGTGCACTCGGAATGTAGGCGCTTGACTGCATCCAGCCAGTCCCAACACGCCAACAGCTATCAAGCTATAAACATAATCCTTCATGGTCAATCAAAAAAAATATAACATTCTTTCTTACTAAATACGCTTCAATGTTGCAAATATACACCTTTTCAATATCATACAAAGCATTTTTTCACCGCTTCTTCCTTTACAAATAAAAAAAACGACAGCCAAATAAAACTTTTTAGTTCATTCTCATAAACTTACACGAATATTTCCTTATCTTTGCAGGAATTTTGAAAGATATATAGATAAAACAATTTTTATGATTAACCCAATTGTTAAGACGATCAAGTTGGAAGATGGTAGAACCATCACACTCGAAACGGGAAAGCTGGCAAAACAGGCAGACGGTTCTGTAATGCTCCGCATGGGAAATACCATGCTTTTAGCTACTGTTTGTGCCGCCAAGGACGCAGTTCCCGGAACTGATTTCATGCCACTTCAGGTAGAGTATAAAGAAAAATATGCGGCATTCGGCCGTTTCCCTGGTGGTTTCACGAAAAGAGAAGGAAGGGCTTCTGACTATGAAATCCTCACCTGCCGCTTGGTAGACCGCGCTTTGCGCCCTCTTTTCCCTGACAACTACCACGCAGAAGTTTACGTAAACATTATCCTCTTCTCAGCTGATGGTGTAGATATGCCTGACGCACTGGCTGGTTTGGCAGCATCTGCTGCGTTGTCTGTTTCCGACATCCCGTTTGGCGGACCTATCTCCGAAGTTCGCGTAGCACGCATCGACGGTAAGTTCGTTATCAACCCAACCTTTAGCCAATTGGAAAAAGCGGACATGGATATCATGGTAGCTGCTACTTACGAGAACATCATGATGGTGGAAGGTGAAATGAAGGAAGTTTCCGAAAAAGACCTGTTGGACGCCATGAAGTTCGCTCACGAAGCTATCAAAGTACACTGCAAAGCTCAGATGGAACTGGCCGAAATGGTTGGCAAAACGGTTAAGCGCGAATATTGCCACGAAGAAAACGACGAAGACCTTCGCAAAGCTGTTCACGAAGCTTGCTACGACAAGGCATACGCCATCGCAGAAGCAGGCAACCGCGACAAGCATGAACGCGAAGAAGCTTTCACCGCTATACGCGAAGAGTTTAAAGCTCAGTTTACCGACGAAGAATTGGAAACCAAAGCTCCGCTCATCGACCGCTATTATCACGATGTAGAAAAAGAAGCCATGCGTCGTTGCATCCTCGATGAAGGCAAACGTCTGGACGGACGTAAGACAACTGAAATTCGCCCCATCTGGTGTGAAGTTGGTTACCTGCCCGGCCCTCACGGTTCTGCAATCTTTACCCGTGGTGAAACACAATCATTGACATCTGTCACATTGGGTACTAAGCTCGACGAAAAGATTGTTGATGATGTATTGAACCAGAGCAAAGAGCGCTTCTTACTCCACTATAACTTCCCTCCATTTTCAGCCGGTGAGGCTAAAGCTCAGCGCGGTGTGGGCCGTCGAGAGATTGGTCACGGTCACTTGGCTTGGCGTGCATTGAAGGGACAAATTCCTGCAGACTATCCATACTGTGTACGTG
>DYCT01000280.1 GCA_019417975.1 Bacteroides sp. | reverse complement strand
ACAGAAAAGTTTGCAGAGAATGTGATGCTGATTGATGCATCCTTTCTGGGTTTTGTAATTGGAGATATGAAACGTCATTTCGAACGGATGCTGGGACGTGAGTTGAAAGAAATCATGCTTCAGGATTTGTTCACCTATATGGCTTTGGATGCAGGTGTGCAACTTGGTGCAGGGCGTATACAGGTATTTCTTATTTATGATGAGGCAAATACTGTCTTGCCGTTTTGCTCTCCGTCCGATTTGAAAAAAGAGTTGGATAATACTGCATTCGATTGTCAGCTGGGTAAGTTTGAATTTAATTCATTCCAGCCTGCCGGCTTGGCTTCGTTGGAAGACCTTTATTTGGAGTCGCTTCGTCTGTTAGCAGCATCGGCCGATGTGAAGAGATTGTTGGTCATCTCGTTCAATGAATTGTATGGTGAAAAAGTATTGAAGATTTTGGATACAGCAAAAGAGAAAGAAATCACGCAGCTCCGTATGAACGAACCGGAGCGTCCCGTCGCTTTCCATTGGGACATTTTAGCCTATCCCATTATGCAGGCAATGGGTATTCGGGGAGACGAATTGAAATAATTAAATAAAAACGAAAATGAAACAATTGGTTGAAATATTGAAAGCTCACAGAAAACAGATTTATGTGGGTTTAGTGAGTGTGTTGTCGCTATTCTTATTGTTAGATTATATTCCGGCTCTTTCTCCTTATGCAGCTTGGGTCACTCCTCCTGTGGCTCTTTTTGTGGGGTTGGCTTTCGCATTGCTATGCGGTCAGGCGCATCCTAAGTTTAATAAGAAGATGTCGAAGTATTTGCTTCAGTACTCGGTGGTAGGATTGGGATTTGGTATGAATCTGCATGCTTCGTTGGCATCGGGCAAGGAAGGTATGATGTTTACGGTGATATCGATTATCGGTACAATGGTTATCGGTTGGATTATCGGGCGCTATGTCTTGAAAATCGATCGCGACACAACCTACTTGATTTGTTCGGGTACGGCTATTTGCGGGGGTAGTGCCATTGCGGCTGTAGGACCGGTGCTGAAAGCAAAAGACAGCTCTATGTCGGTGGCTTTGGGTACAATTTTTATTCTGAATGCCATTGCGCTGTTTATCTTCCCGACAATTGGTCATGCGTTGGATTTAACCCAGCAGCAGTTTGGTACATGGGCAGCTATAGCTATCCATGATACCAGTTCGGTGGTGGGAGCCGGGGCTTCGTATGGCGAAGAGGCTCTTCATGTGGCTACTACGATTAAGTTGACACGTGCGTTGTGGATTATTCCTTTGGCATTGGTCACTTCGGTTATTTTTAAAGGTTCGGGTAAGAAAGTATCTGTTCCTTGGTTTATATTTTATTTTATATTGGCTATTTTGGCCAATACCTATTTGCTCGATGGCATACCGCAGTTTGGTCAGGAAGTGGCTCGTTTTGCTCGTAAAGGGCTTACCGTTACGTTGTTTTTTATCGGTGCTTCTTTGTCGACCGATGTGTTGCGTCAGGTAGGCATTCGTCCGATGATACAGGGGGTGATGTTATGGATTATCATAAGCCTCAGTACATTGGCGTATATCCTGCTTGTGTGATAATCGGTGCAAATAGGATAGGTATTAAGATTTATGATGTTTTTTAAGAGGGAGAGGTATGACAAAATTAGGAACAGCACTGGTTTGTGGTGCAATGTTGTGTGGAAGTAGCTTGCAAATGCACGCTTCCGAAGTGGAATCTTTAGGTCGTAATGGAAGGGCTGTAGATAATGTGGCTGTGGCCGATAGCTCTTTCCTGAAAAATTTGCTTAAAGATGTGGTTGGAGCGATTACGACTGTGAAGGAGGACGCTATCTATGGCACTTGGATGTATAAAGGGGCGGCTTGTCGGTTCTTGACAGACGATTTGCTCAAGAAAGCAGGTGGCGAACTGGCGGCTAACGAATTGGAGAAGAAACTGGATGAAACATTGGCGAAGGTCGGTGTGAAAGAAGGTGTCTCTTATTATACATTTAATGAGGATAAGACTTTTTCTACCAAGCTGGGGAAAAAGGTGTTGGAGGGTACTTATGTTTATGACCCGGAGAATCAGACAATGGAGTTGACGTTCTTTAAATTGGCAAAGATGCAAGTCGCTGTAAGACGCGAGGGCAAGAATATGAATCTGCTGTTCGATGCAGATAAAATCTTGAAACTGCTTACTGCTATCTCTTCGTTTAGCAATATGAAGAGTGTGGTAGCATTGGGTAAGCTGGCCGAGCAGTATGATGGCTTGCAGATGGGATATCAACTGGAGAAAGCTGCAGATAAATAAGAAAATGTTATGCATAGTCCTGTTATGCGATTATTGTTTTGATAGGTAAATACATTGTTTTGAAGTAAAAATAATTAAGAATCGGAGTTTTTGTAAACATATTGTTGTTTGCGGAAGCTCCGATTCTGCATATTTATGCATCTTTATACATTTATATTGACTCATTCTGCATATTTATACAAGATATTGGGGTGAAAAAGCCTTGTTTCGGGGTGCCGGAAAGTGCGGTTTCAGGCCAAGTATCTTAGGATGTTTTTCCAGGTATCTTAAGATACTTCGCCAAGTATCCTAAGATACTTTGAAAACGC
>DYCT01000028.1:4774-12306 GCA_019417975.1 Bacteroides sp. | reverse complement strand
GCATGCAGTCAATCAAAGCTTGAACGCTTTCCTTAGGCATAGCATTGTAGCAAGAAGCGCGGAAACCACCCACTGAACGGTGTCCCTTAATACCCACCATACCTCTTTCAGTAGCAAATTTCATAAAGTCAGCTTCCAAATCTTTGTATTCATCGTTCATAACGAAGCAGATGTTCATATAAGAGCGGTCTGCCTTGTCTGTTACTGTACCACGGAACAACTTGTTGCGATCAATTTCAGCATAAAGCATGTCTGCTCTTTCCTTAGCACGTTTTTCCATTTCAGCAACACCACCTTCAGCCTTAATCCAACGCAATGTCTGGAGAGCTGCATAGATAGGCACTACAGGAGGAGTATTGAACATAGAACCACCATCAATGTGAGTCTGATAGTTCAACATTGTCGGAATGTAACGAGATACTTTACCCAAAGCATCGTTTTTCACGATAACGAAAGTAACACCGGCAGGAGCCAAGTTCTTCTGAGCACCACCATAGATACAGATATACTTAGAAACATCAATACGACGAGAGAAGATATCTGAAGACATATCGGCAATCATAGGAACCGGAGATTTCAAATCTTCGTGCAACTCTGTACCATAAATAGTATTGTTAGTAGTTACATGGAAGTAATCTGCGTCTGTCGGTATTGTATATTCTTTCGGAATATAAGAGAATGTAGATTCAGCAGAAGAAGCAACTTCTACAACTTCGCCAAATGCTTTTGCTTCTTTGATAGCTTTCTTTGACCATACACCAGTGTTAAGGTAAGCAGCTTTCTTTTCCAAGAAGTTATAAGGAATCATGCAGAATTCCAAGCTGGCACCACCACCCAAGAACAATACAGAATATCCTTCAGGAATGTTCAACAATTCCTTAAACAAAGCTACAGCCTCATCAAGAACAGGCTGAAAATCTTTTGCACGATGGCTGATTTCCATCAAGGAAAGGCCAGAACCATTAAAATCTAAAATAGCTTGAGCTGTCTGTTCAATCACTTCGCGAGGAAGAATAGATGGTCCCGCATTGAAATTATGCTTTTTCATTTCATTTTTTATTAAGGTTATACAATTCTTTGTTTTTCGTCTTGATGACACTGCGAAATTAGTTATTATTTTCAATATGCCAAATAAAACAGCAAGAAAAATAGAATTACGAGCTCATTTTTCACTAAAAATGCCCTAAAACATATCTTCTCATTGACTTTTTGTTAAAAATGGCCATTCCATATTTCCAAACTCATCTACATTTATGTCTTATTTCACCTCCTTTATAAAAGCATAAAAAATGCGACAAAGACTAACTACCTTATCAGAAAGGTCCAAATAAATGCCTTGCGTTATAAATAACTATATGCCGGTGTGTTTCCTTATAGATTGTTAACAAAGGAAACTCACTTCAAATAATTTAGTTTTCTTTGTATTGATTTTAACCATAACAACATGTTGAACAAATATATATTTATACTGATAACGGCATGTAGCCTTTGGGGATGCATCGCTCACGTTTCGGCACAGAGCCTACCGGACAGTCTGACAACAGACAGCATTCAACCTCAAGCCCTCACTCCTAAACAGCTCCATAAAGAACGGGTCAAGAACCGCAACTTCCACTATAATATATTAGGAGGACCAAGCTATACCCCCGACTACGGTTTATTAGTGGGCGGTACGGCTTTGCTGACATTCCGAATCAACCCGAAAGACAAAGAGCAACAACGCTCTGTGCTTCCTTTTACTTTAGCAGTTTTATTCAAAGGCGGTCTGAATATCACCACTCGTCCACAGTTATTTTTCAAAGGAGACAAGTTTCGTATCTTCGGACAATTTCTCTACAAAAACGCTATTGAAAATTACTATGGCGTCGGGTTTGAGACCAATAAAAACATTGAGCGTGCGAAATCGACAACCGAATACCGATACAATGGTGTGCAAATAAATCCTTGGTTCTTATTCCGCATCAAAGAAAGTGATTTCTTCATCGGCCCACAAATCGACTTAAACTACGACCGTATGACCGATCCTGCCCGCTACATCATATGCGATGATTCTTATCGCGAAGCAGGAGGCGACATCCACGGTTATCACTCATTCAGCTCCGGACTCGGTGTTATGCTTTCGTACGACACACGCGACATCCCAGCCAATGCCTATAAAGGGATTTATTTCAATGTACAAGCTACTATATATAATAAGGTATTAGGTAGCGACAATAACTTTTATCAGGCAATATTGGATTACCGCCAATACAAATCGGTGGGGCGAAGAAAAGTCATCGCCTGGACAGCTCAAAGCAAAAACGTATTCGGCAATGTTCCGCTTAATAAATACTCGCTTAGCGGAACACCTTTCGACTTACGTGGTTACTACATGGGACAATACCGCGATAAGACATCTCACTTGATAATGGCCGAATACCGGCAAATGATTAATACCGATAAAAGCAATTTCGTGAAACGGATGCTCAACCATACCGGATTTACGGTATGGGCAGGCTGTGGTTTTATGGGACCCACCCCTACAAAAATCGAAGGAGTCTTGCCCAACTACGGCATCGGCCTACGTATCGAAGTGCAACCCCGCATGAATGTACGCCTCGACATCGGGCGAAATTCCGTCAACAAGCAAAACTTATTCTACTTTAATATGACCGAGGCTTTCTAATCGAAAGCCTCTCGTTTGTAAAGCATTACAAGTTATTGAAAAAAGATTCTGACTCAAAATTCAGAATCGGAAATACATATTTTTTAATAACTCTTTTGCTTTCGCATAAAATCTTTCTACCTTTGCAAACATATTAATCTATAGACAACTTCTATTTTACAATGAGCGAAAAAGCACCTTTCATGGTATTTTCTGGAACAAACTCCAGATACCTGGCAGAGAAAATCTGCAAATGCCTTAACTGCGAAATGGGAAACATGAATATCATGCACTTCGCAGACGGCGAATTTGCCGTTTCTTACGAAGAATCGATTAGAGGTTCACACGTATTCTTAGTTCAATCTACTTTCCCCAACTCAGACAATTTGATGGAGCTTCTCTTGATGATTGACGCTGCTAAGCGTGCATCAGCAAAAAGCATCATCGCTGTTATCCCCTACTTCGGTTGGGCTCGTCAAGACAGAAAAGACAAGCCACGTGTATCTATCGGTGCAAAACTGGTAGCTGATTTGTTGAGTGTAGCCGGAATCGACCGTTTGATTACAATGGACTTGCATGCTGACCAAATCCAAGGCTTCTTCGATGTGCCTGTAGACCACTTATACGCTTCTGCTGTATTCTTGCCTTACATCCAATCATTGAAGTTAGACAACTTGGTTATTGCAACTCCCGACGTGGGCGGTTCAAAACGTGCCAGTACTTACTCTAAATACTTAGGTGTACCCTTGGTATTGTGTAACAAATCTCGTGAAAAAGCAAACGAGGTAGCTTCCATGCAAGTAATCGGTGACGTTAAGGGTAAAAACGTTGTTCTTATCGACGACATCGTAGACACAGCAGGTTCTATCACAAAAGCAGCAAACATCATGCTCGAAGCAGGCGCCTCTTCTGTACGCGCCATCGCCAGCCACTGCGTAATGTCCGATCCGGCCAGCGAACGTATCCAAGACTCTTGCTTATTAGAAATGGTATTTACTGATAGTATCCCTTATACTCAGAAATGTGCAAAAGTGAAACAACTTACTATCGCTGAATTGTTTGCTGAAACAATCCGTCGCGTGGTAAACAACGAGTCTATCAGCTCTCAGTATATCATGTAATAGAATACATTCATTCTAAATATCCTAAAGGTGTGTTCCCTGCAAACGGCGAACACACCTTTTCTTTTTACTATAGACAATATTCAAACCGACTTTTCCACCACTTTCCCCGTATCCGATTCGAACCACTTAGAGCTGATTGGGATGATTGATTCATCCGTATCAGTATAAATCCGATATAAAAACGTAAATCCACGCTACAGGCATCTCTGAAAGGGTACAGAAAGTAACTATACGTTCAACCGAAAAATATCTTAAGATACTTGCCGATTTATCTTAAGATACTTCGCGGTTTATCTTAAGATACTTGGCGGTTTATCTTAAGATACTTTGCGAAGTATCCTATAGTATCTTTTTAGGAGCAGTTAGAACTCACCTTTTTAAAATTAAAGAAATAGGAAAAAATAGAACACTTAAGAAAGAAGGGAAATAAACAATAAAAAAAGCGCAAACATCCAATCACCGAATGCTTGCGCTTTTATCATGTGACCCCGGTGCGATTCAAACGCACGACCTTCAGAACCGGAATCTGACGCTCTATTCACTAAGCTACGGGGCCAATCCTGCATTAAGCGGGTGCAAATATACAAAATAAATGCACCTGCACCTTATTTTAAAAGGATAATTTTCCGATTTTATTCTTTGCCCTACAAAAGGAAGCAGACTATCAAAGCCTTACAACCCCAGTAATTGCATCAGCTGTACTCCCAGCCGATTTTGCACTTCGGTGAAATCTACTTCATGTCCAAGCTCTTTCTGTAAAGAAGTAACCCCCTTGTCTATAAATCCACAAGGATTGATGTAGCTGAAATAGCGAAGGTCGGTATTAACGTTAAATGCCAAACCATGCATCGTGACGAAATGACTACTACGCACTCCGATAGCGCATATTTTACGAGCACGTGGAGTATCGCCCTCCAGCCAAACTCCGGTAGCACCCTCCAAACGTCCTGTCTCAATGCCATACATTGCACAAACATTGATAACAGCCTGCTCCAACAGATGTACATAACCTTTCAATGACAAATCGAACTCTTCAAGATTCAAAATAGGATAGCAAACCAACTGACCGGGTCCATGATAAGTAATGTCCCCTCCCCTATCAATATGGAAAAGAGTTGCTCCTATGCGTTGCAACTGTTCGTCCGACAAAAGCATGTTGGCTTCCTTGCCGCTTCGCCCCAATGTATATACATGTGGATGCTGACACATCACAATCCGATTATCATACTCCGCGTCTGTCTGTTTAGCTTGCACCAGCGCATTAAAAAACTCCGTCTGCCGATGCCAAGCATCTGCATACGAAACAAGTCCCCAATCTTCTATATGTGTTTTCATAATGCACAAAGATGAAGCAAAATAAGCAAACTGCCAAGAAAAACGAAAGAAAATAAATTCACAGGCTATTTGACAAATCAAGACTTATTGAAACGAACCGCCTATGATGTCCAACAATTCATTTGTAATGGCTTGCTGACGGGTATTGTTATAGATTACATTCAAGCTCTGTAACAATTCGTCGGCATTGTCGGTAGCTGTCTGCATTGACATCATACGGGCTGCATGTTCCGAAGCATTGGAATCGAGCAATACGGTAAATAGCTTCATTCGCAATACATTAGGGAGCAAACTATCTAATAGTTCTTTGGGCGATGGCTCTACAATATATTCCCCACGAAATGGTTTTTCTGCCACTTTCCCTTCGGAATTGGCCGATAAATCGACCGGCAAATAGACCTCATGCATAAGCACTTGCGATGACACGCTACGCAGATGATGGTAAATCAGTTCCACCTGGTCGATTTGTTTCTTTTCATACATCGACATGAGGCGAGAAGCTAAAGCAGCCATCTCGGCATACGAAGGCTTTTCTGCCAACTCTTCAAAATCGCCCTGCGAATCATATCCCATACTCTTGACAGCTTCGGCTACTTTTCGTCCTATCGGAAAAATCAAGGCATGCTCTTTCCCAAGATGTTCATAGCCCGATAACACATTGGCGAGCATCTTGCTCACATTGGCATTAAACCCGCCACACAAACTGGAATTGGACGAAAAGACAAGAATAGCCACTCGGTCGACAGTCCGCTTTTCTTCAAAAATAGAATGCACGGAACCTGCCCCACACACAAGAAAATCCTTCAGCATATTGCTCAAATGCCGTTGGTAAGGAAGCATATTTTCAATGGCAGCTTGTGCCTTATGCAGCTTGGCCGAAGCAACCATCCGCATGGCCGATGTAATCTTGCGCGTATTCTGAACCGAATTGATTCTTCCTTTTACTTCTTTTAAAGATGCCATACCTTTTATGCTTTATATTGACTTGACACATCAGAAGCTACTTTTTCTATTATAGCAGTAACCTCCTCGTTTATTTCTCCTCGTTTCAATACATCCAACACATCCTGTGAATGATTGATGCGAATATTCTCCAGAAAATCATGTTCAAATTCTAACACATGTTCAAGCGGTACATTCTTCAACAAACCATGCGTGCCACAATACAGAATAGCAATCTGCTCTGCGACAGGCATAGGCGAATACTGAGGCTGAATAAGCAAACGTGTATTTTTACGCCCGCGGTCGATAGTCATAGTTGTAACCGGGTCCATATCGCTGCTAAACTTCGAGAAAGCTTCCAACTCACGATATTGAGCCTGGTCTATTTTTAAAGTACCGGCTACCTTTTTCATGGACTTAATCTGAGCATTACCTCCTACACGCGACACAGAAATACCTACATTGATGGCTGGACGATTCCCTTGATTGAACAAATCGGTTTCCAAGAAGATTTGTCCATCGGTAATGGAAATCACATTGGTAGGAATATAAGCGGAAACGTCACCAGCTTGCGTTTCGATAATAGGTAAAGCCGTCAACGAGCCACCTCCTTTGACCTTACCTTTCAAGCTATCCGGCAAGTCGTTCATCTGGGCTGCAACCTCTTGCTGACCGATAATCTTGGCAGCACGCTCCAACAGACGAGAATGCAGATAGAATATATCACCAGGATAAGCTTCACGCCCAGAAGGACGACGCAATATCAAAGACACTTCTCGATAGGCTACTGCCTGCTTAGACAAATCATCGTACACAACCAAAGCATGACGACCGGTATCGCGAAAATATTCACCAATGGCAGCGCCTGCAAAAGGAGCAAAATACTGTACAGCTGCAGGGTCGGAAGCTGTGGCAGCTACTACAATCGTATAGTCCATAGCTCCATGCTCACGCAACGAGTTGACAATATTTGCTACCGTAGAGCCTTTCTGTCCTACTGCCACATAAATACAGTAAACCGGATGGCCTTCTTCGTAATTGCTGCGTTGATTAATAATGGTATCGATAGCAATAGCTGTTTTACCTGTCTGGCGGTCACCAATTATCAACTCACGCTGCCCGCGCCCTATCGGAATCATGGCATCTACAGCTTTCAAGCCCGTCTGTAAGGGCTCGTTGACCGGTTGACGGAAGATGACGCCCGGAGCCTTCCGTTCCAAAGGCATCTCGCAAAGCTCACCTCCTATCGGTCCTCTTCCATCCAAAGGCTCGCCCAATGGGTCAATGACACGTCCGAGCATCTCTTCGCCTACCTGAATAGAAGCAATACGACCTGTGCGCTTTACCACCATCCCCTCTTTAATTTTATCTGTAGGCCCCAGCAATACAGCACCTACATTGTCTTCTTCCAAGTTCATCACTACGGCTTTCACTCCGCAGTCGAACTCCAAAAGTTCACCCGACTCGGCATTACGCAACCCGTAAAT
>DYCT01000028.1:411-4764 GCA_019417975.1 Bacteroides sp. | reverse complement strand
ACACTGTACCTACCTCATCAAACTTAAGGCTGGTATCAATACCTTTCAGTTGCTCAAGCAATATTTCGGAAACTTCGCTCGGTCTTATATTTTCTGCCATAATTCACTTTTTTGTGGGTAACCAAAACCAAGACACACTACTTGGCTTCTATCCAATCACCCGTTAAACTACACAATTCTTTTATTCTTTTCCATAAACTGTTGTTCCACTCGCTTCAGCTGAGTAGCCACACTGGCATCTAACCGATAAGTATCCACTTCGAAGATAAACCCACCCAGAATAGCCGGGTCCACTTTGGTTTCAAACTCCACTTCTCCATGTGTCTGTTCATAGACTTTCTGCCGAATACGAGCTGATACGTCCTCACTTACCGGACAAGCCGTAATGAGTCTACCCACCGTGATGTTCTTTTCTTTCCGATACAAATCGATATACATCAAGGCTATAGAATGGATGTATCCTTCTCTTTTCCGCTGCAATACCAATTGCATAAATCTTCGACAGACATCGGAAACCTCGATGCCGGCTGCTGTAATCAGGAGTGATAATTTCCGTTCAACATCTAAAACAGGATTGTCCAATGCCACACGCAACTCTTGAAATTCACTCATACTATGCGCCAACATCAACATCTCCTGATAGACTTTATCTGCCATCAGGCAATCGGTGGCATAACGCAACAAAGCCTTGCCATAGCGCATCGCAACAACTCCCACTTCCATACAGCTTACGATTTAGGAACCATTACTTCATCCAGCAAACGGTCTATCATGGCCATTTGCTCTTTGTCTTCACTCAATTCTTTTCGAAGCACTTTACCGGCTACATCTACCGACAAGGCTGCTACCTGACGACGAATACTACGAATAGCTTCATTCTTTTCAGCCTCTATCTGCAGCTTTATCTCATCCAATTGCTTCTTTCCTTCTATTGCTGCTTGTGCCTTTGCTTCGGAAAGAATCCGGTCGCGTGTAGCTACAGCCTCATTCAGCAAACGAGTCTGCTCTTCATGTGCTTTGGCCAGAATAGCCTCACTCTCCGACTTAATATCAGCCAGTTGCCGATTGGCCTCCTTAGCAGCTTCCAGCGAACGGTCTATGTACTCCTTGCGTTCCTCCACCATTTTAAGGATGACAGGAAATCCATATCTGGCCACAAGAAAGAATACAATCCCGAAGGACAGAAGCATCCAGAACAACAAACCGGTTTCAGGAACTAATAATGACATACGCTTTTTATTTTCTCAATTAGCCGATGGCCATAAAACAAACTACCAACGCAAAAAGCGCTACACCTTCAAGCAAAGCTGCAATAATAATCATATTCATACGAATATCTCCCGAAGTTTCTGGCTGACGAGCAATAGATTCCATGGCTGAACAGCCAATCTTACCAATACCCCAACCAGCACCTATTACAGCAATACCTGCGCCCATAGCGGCACCAAACTTACTTAAACCAGCTGCACCTACAGCTTGCAATAATACTGATAACAACATAACTTTCTACTTTTAAAAATGATTTATACTATTTTTCAATCTCTCAATCCTATCGATTTATACCTATTTCTGCACTTCCGGTTCAGCCTGCGCAAATCCGATAAACACGGCCGAAAGCATCGTAAACACATATGCCTGAATAAAAGCGACTAACAGCTCCAGCATATTCATAAACACACCAAACACAACGGATACCACTGTCATGCCTGTGGAAATGGCAGTACCCATAGTTGCGGTAATAAATATCAAACTGACTAATGCGAGGATGACCGAATGACCTGCCAAGATGTTAGCAAACAAACGCATCATCAAAGCAAAAGGTTTCGTAAAGACTCCAAAAAGCTCTATAAGAGGCATCAAAGGAACAGGCACTTTCATCCAATTCGGCACATGAGGCCAGAAAATATCTTTCCAATAGGTTTTCGTTCCAAAAAGATTAATGGCCAGAAAAGTACATAGAGCCAGAATCAGCGTCACGGCAATGTTGCCCGTAATATTTGCACCTCCCGGAAACAAAGGAACCAATCCCATCAGGTTATTCAGAAAGATAAAAAAGAAAACGGTGAGCAGATAAGGAGCAAAACGCTTGTACTGCTTACCTACACAACTCTTTATCACATCCTCGTAAATCATCGTCACAAGCATCTCCATCGCTCCGACAAACCCTTTCGGCGCAGGCGAGTCGGGAGAACGGTGTTTGTACCAATGGGCTGTCCCAAACACAATGCACACCAACAACACACAGTTTATCAGCAACGCACATGCGTTTTTGGTCAGTGACAAATCAAGCGGACGAACATAAATATCATCAGCAACACGTTCCACCACTTTTCCTTTATATGTACCTTCGGTGGCTATAAGGAATCCGTCATAGGTCTTTCCATCGTCCAGTCGAGACGACATAAACAAGTGCCACCCTGTGTGTCCGCTATAAACAATAATCGGCAGAGGCACTGTCAACGGCACATCACCCCACTGAGTAATATGCCATCCATAAGAATCTCCGACGTGTTCTAACACAATCTCCTGTGTATTGACACTTTTTGCTTGTTCATCGGTCTGCTGGGCACAAACGGGCATCCACATCACCAACAACAAACAAACTGTTATTATATTTCGCATCAATCCATCCATGTCATTTTCTTTTTTCTTTTTTCTTTTTCAGGTTTTCTTCAAACCAATAGAAGAATATCGTTTCATGTAAAAGCGTAAACATATAAAAGAGGAAAGACGTTAAGAGAAAATCTTCTTTCTGTACTTTTACCAGAAAGGCATATGCCAATATAAATACTATCGATAACATCATCTTCACAAACTTCATCCCCATATAGACCGACAGCAATCTGTGAGGAGCTAATCTACGACAGACATCAAACATATAAATGTAATAGAGTTCAAATACATAGAAACAAAGCGGTATGGCAGGATACCAACTGAAATAATGCGTAGGGAAAAGCCATTGGATGCACCCATATACACCCCAACCCGTAGCCAACGCAAAAATCGTTGTCCACAAGATATAGCGTTTTTTTGTCAATGTTATTTTCATGGCATTTTATTTAATTCCACACAAACAGTCACTTGATTGTTTTTCATTTCTACAAAGCCGTTCTTTATCTTCAAAACAGTCTTCTTGCCCTCTTGTTTATAACTCACATTCCCTTCATCCAGCGAAGATATGATTGGTGCATGTTCCGGAAGTATTGTGAACGGACCTTTTGTACCCGGCACTGTCACTTCCTCTACTTCACCTTGATAAAGCATTTTTTCGGGCGACAACAATAACAAGCTTAAAACCGACTCCATTTTTAATTACTGATTAGAAGAGGCTTGCGCCATCAGTTTTTTACCTTTTTCTATCGCATCATCAATGGTTCCTACATTCAGGAAAGCCGATTCGGGCAAATAATCGACCTCACCATCCAAAATCATCTTAAAACCTCGAATCGTTTCCTCTATAGGTACCATCACTCCTTTTATACCGGTAAACTGCTCGGCAACAGCAAATGGTTGAGAAAGGAATCGCTGCACTCGTCTTGCTCTATTTACTGTAAGACGGTCTTCATCGGACAATTCTTCCATACCCAAAATAGATATAATATCCTGCAACTCTTTGTTGCGTTGCAAAATCTGCTTAACACGCTGCGCTGTCTCATAATGCTCCTTACCTACAATCAATGGGTCAAGGATACGCGACGTCGATTCCAAAGGGTCGACAGCCGGATAGATACCCAGCTCGGTAATCTTACGACTTAATACGGTCGTAGCATCCAAGTGAGAGAATGTAGTGGCGGGAGCCGGGTCGGTCAAGTCATCAGCCGGCACATAAACGGCCTGCACCGAAGTAATAGAACCGGTCTTGGTAGAAGTGATACGCTCTTGCATAGCCCCCATCTCTGTAGCCAACGTCGGTTGGTATCCTACAGCCGAAGGCATACGTCCCAACAATGCAGATACTTCTGAGCCGGCTTGTGTGAAACGAAAGATATTATCAATGAAAAACAAAATGTCCTTCGCACCGGTAGCAGCTCCCCTGTCACGGAAAGACTCTGCAAGCGTTAAACCCGACAATGCTACCGACGAACGTGCACCGGGAGGTTCATTCATCTGTCCAAACACCAAGGTCGCTTGCGACTTTGACAATTCATCCATATCTACTTTGGAAAGGTCCCAATTGCCAGCCTCCATGCTTTTCTTGAATTCTTCTCCATATCGGATGACGCCGGAACCAATCATCTCGCGCAACAAATCGTTGCCTTCGCGCGTACGCTCTCCTACACCGGCAAATACCGAAAACCCATTGTGTCCCTTGGCGATATTGTTAATCAGCTCCATGATAAGCACTGTCTTACC
>DYCT01000028.1:0-401 GCA_019417975.1 Bacteroides sp. | reverse complement strand
AATCGGATAGGCACCTTCGCGAGCAGGCTGTTTCATTCCGTCGATGGCATCTCCCACCACATTCATCAAACGCCCTTTAATTTGTGTTCCAACCGGCATAGTTATCGGTCCACCTGTCGGCACGACTTCCATCCCTCGCTTCAGTCCATCGGTACTATCCATAGCAACTGTTCGAACCGTGTTTTCTCCGATATGCTGTTGTACTTCTACAATCAACTTCTTTCCATCCGGACGCTCAATGGTTAATGCATCGTGAATACTCGGTAACAACAAATCGGCATCAATATCTTTTCCTTCAAAATACACATCAACCTCCGGTCCGATTACCTGCGAAATATGTTCTTTAAGCTGTGGCATAAACATTCGTTTATGTAGTTTACTATAAGCTTACTTCTCTATTT
>DYCT01000279.1 GCA_019417975.1 Bacteroides sp. | reverse complement strand
ATCGACATTCAGAAAAGATGTAAGTGGTGCAATGCTGTTTTCACAGCCCATAAGACCACCACAGAGTATTGTTCACACCGATGCGCAAACCTTGCCTATAAAGACAGAGTTAGAAAACAGCGCATTGAAAGTCTGCAACACGAATTAGGGAAAAGTATAAAAACGCCTCCCAATCTAAACAAGGAGTATCTTATTCCGTCAGAAGTAGCCAAGCTATTAAACGTTGGGCGCACTTCCATATATCGCTATATCCGCAATGGAGTAATCAAGGTAATCCGATTCGAAAGGAAAACACTTGTTCGCAGAGCTGACATAGAAGATATGACAGACTTTATTGTTCAAGAAGCAGCGAACAAACAATCAAAAGAGAAAGCCCCTATCACCGACTTCTACACCACCGCAGAGGTCAAAGAGAAATATCATGTAAACGAGTCTTGGATATTTGTGGTAGCCAAGAAGAACAACATCCCCCGGACTTTCAATCGTGGCAGGACCTACTGGAGTAAGAAGCATATAGACGCTTACTTTGCCAAGAAAGCGCCGAATCCCGACATTACCGAATGGTACAGTTCCCAAGAAATGCAGGAGAAGTTCGGCATGACCTTATCCGCCATCTACTGTTTCGTTTCCAAGAATGCCATTCCGAAGAAGAAAGAGGGTATCATGGTGTACTATTCCAAGAAGCATGTGGATATAGCGAAGGGCATTGCAGCACCCGAAGAACCGCAATATTATACGGTAGCCGAAGCGATGGAGAAATTTAACCTTACTCGTGACCAGCTCTATCATTATGCGAAGTACCATAATATCCCAAAGGTCAAGAAAGGCAAATACACACTTATCTCCAAGCCTGAACTGGATAAGTTGCTTGCAGCCCCAAAGATTGAATAAGTTATTTTTCGGTGAATGTACCCACCATTGAATCACCTTATTCCTTTGCACCAAACAAATGTAAAACTCTAAATATTAAACAGTATGTCACACACGTGTACAAAAGTAACAGTTCGTCAGAGAGCGATTCGGAATAATCGAATCTCCTTGTATCTGGATTATTATCCGGCAGTCCGTAACCCCGAAACGATGCAGATGAGCCGCAGGGAATACCTCGGCATCTACATCTACGCCCATCCCAAAAACGAAATGGAACGTGAGTTCAACAACGATATGTTGAACAAGGCAGAGGCTATCCGCTGCATCCGAGTACAATCGCTCATCAATGAAGAGTTCGGTTTCTTGGATAAAACCAAGCAGAAAGCCGATTTCCTTGCCTACTTCAAGAAAATGTGCCGGAACAAAGACCAGAAATGGCAATTCGTCTATCAACATTTCCACAACTTCGTCAAGGGACAATGCTCCTTTGGTGATGTGAATGTGGACTTATGCAAGAAGTTCCGTGAATACTTACTGAATGCCAAACAGCTCAAACACAACAACCGCCCCATATCACTCAATTCGGCATCCGGCTACTACTCCACTTTCAGAGGATTGCTGAAGATTGCCTATCGGGACAAATGGTTTCGTGAGAACATCAATGATTACCTTGATAAGATTGAGCCAGAAGATGTGAAAAAAGAGTATCTGACATTGGATGAAGTGAAACAACTCGCAGCCACTCCTTGCGACATCCCTGTTCTGAAGGCCGCTTCTCTATTCGCTTGTCTGACAGGTTTACGTATCAGTGACATTCTCAACCTACAATGGGAAGACTTTACCATTGCTCCCGACCAAGGCTATTGCTTGCGTATCAGAACACAGAAAACCCAGACGGAAGCGACACTCCCCATCAGTTACGAAGCCTACGAACTATGCGGTACGCCCGGAACAGGCAAAGTATTCAAGGAGTTGAAACGGAGCATGATTAATTATCCGCTGAAAAGCTGGCTCAAAAAAGCAGGAATAACAAAGCCGATAACCTTCCACGGATTCAGACATTCGTATGCGGTCATACAAATATCCTTGGGTACAGATATTTACACTGTTTCAAAGATGCTAACACATAAAAACGTATCCACAACTCAAATATATGCCGATTTGGTCAATTCCAAGAAACGAGAGACAGCTAATAAAATATCACTCAAGTAAATTGCAGCTATGAAACGAGGAATCATAACAAACAACGAACAAGGCATTCATATCTCCGATGGTGAAATATGGATGACCTCTTGGGAAATAGCAGACTTGTATTATACAACAGTTGGAACTATCCATGCAGCAATTAAGAGAATTCTGAAAGCTAATATTTTAAAGAACTAAGAAGTTTGCAAGTACATCAAATTGAATAATGGGAACAATACCGATGTGTATAATCTCGATATGGTTATAGCTCTATCCTATCAAATAGACACCGGGCATTCCGCTGCATTCAGGAAATGGGTAATAAACAAAGTCGCTCGTAAACAAGAGTATAACATCCTATTATATCTCAACAAGGGTACAAACCATACATTGTATTGCTAATAAGCTATACCTCTATACCCTATTGATTATCTGCATTGTTTACCCAAAATGATGCAGATAATTTTTGTTTTTAAGATACATAAGCTTGTTTACCCAACTATTTTCATCCAAAAGCAAGAAATTTGCAATACGCTTATTATTAGGAGTGTAACGTGGTGAAAAGTGATGA
>DYCT01000278.1 GCA_019417975.1 Bacteroides sp. | reverse complement strand
ACTGTCCGCAAATCTGAACCGTATAGCGAATGCCTGTGCCACCGACCTTAGTAGCGGCGGCTCTGCACGTCTGCATTACACGGTCAACTTCATATATCTCATCATTTTCAAACTTAATGGAATTCGGACGAGCCGTTCCATCAGGTCTATGCGTCACATTTACTTCGACATATACTTTTCTTCTTTCACACTCCATTGCTTATACCTCATAATTTCTCATTGTTACAACCAATCTTCCCAAATGCTCATATCCGTCGATGTCTTTATCTGAGACTCTGTATTTCGGTTTTTCGTCATCATTCTTGTTAATGTAGCAGGAAAGCCGACCTTTTAGAAACGGCTTATTTAAATCAAAGAATAAAAACATCCCTTCGTATATTCCGTAATCGGTAAAATGGTTTCCGCCGTCCGCAATGAAGATAGCCATATCATCACTGCATCCTTTTATTAAACAATCAGGCATTCTTACATATGCCTGTACATCACTTTCATCAATCACAATTAAGCCCTCCTTAGCCGACCATTCCCGTCGGCATCGTGATTTCCACTTTTTCCGGTGGTAGCTGCAAGTCCTGATACAGAACTCCATTCCTTATGCTGTCCTTACCGAAGCGTCTGCGGATTGTTTCAATACATTTTTCAAGTCGTTCCAACTTTTCCTGCTTTTTCACATCCATAAATAATCCTATCTGACGGGGCGTGTCTTGAGGAATAAGATTGATTGCTTGGATTGTTACGGAACGGATTGGATTGTACCAACCATACCTTGCTTCAAAAAGTTGAAATGCTCTCTTGGCAAGAACCATCGGCGATTGCGTAGGCAAGTCAATCTTGGTCTGCCATTGTCTTGTACATAGTGTGTTATCTCTAATGTGTATGGCAACTCCTTCGGCACTCAGTCCGTGGACTCGGAGCTTGTGTCCGATGTCTTGGGTCAATTCGAGAAACACGGGCCACACCTGCTCCGGTTTCTCTAAGTCTGCAACTGTCGTTATACCGTGTCCTACGCTCTTGATAGGCGATACGAAGTCTTTCTTGGCAACAAGGGAAAGGTCATTGCCATTTGCGTAATTCCATAATGCAACTCCGTTTTTTCCTAATACGCTTCGCAGGAACTCAGGGTCGGTCTGTGCCAAAGCCCCGATGGTACGAATCCCATAGCTGTCTAATGTACGCTGTGTCGCTCTGCCTACACCGAGCAAATCAGCCGATGGGAGTTTCCATATCTTTTCTCTGAAAGTATCCTTTGGTATAACCGTTACTGCATCCGGCTTCTTCATATCAGAGCCGAGTTTTGCAAATATCTTATTAAATGAAACACCAACGGAGATAGTAAGTCCGAGTTCAAACTTAATCGTTTCTCTGATTTTGTTTGCAACTTCCACCGGAGAGCCGAAAAGACTACCTGTTCCGGTAATATCCAGCCAGCACTCATCCATACCATAAGGTTCTACTTGGTCTGTATATCGTTCGTACACGCTTCTTGCAAGTTTTGAGTATTTTATATATTCCTCATAATGCGGTGGAACAATAACCAAATCCCGACATTTCTGTTGTGCCTGCCAGACGGTATCTCCGGTTTTCACATCAAATGCCTTTGCTTTATAATTCTTAGCAAGGACAATTCCGTGTCGTTCTTCAACAGAACCGCATACAGCAACCGGATATTCTTTCAGAGCAGGGTTAAGCATACACTCAACACTTGCATAGAAGTTGTTCATATCGCAATGTAAAATATTTCGAGCCATTCTGCGTAACCCCCTTGACTTTTTGAGAAGTTTAATATAAACTATGAGTAGTTAAACTTCTTACTTGCTATTATACGCAGTTAAACTTCTCTTGTCAAGAGTGTATACGAAGTTTAACTACATAAATTTAAGACAAGGAGTGAACAATCAAGATGACATTCGGCGAAAAAGTTAAGAACGAACGAAACAGACTCGGATTAAATCAGGATGAGTTGGCGAAAAAAATCGGCGTTACTCGTAGAGTTATCAGTTCCTATGAGAATGACAGTTCCCGTCCAAGAGGAACAGAACGCTATAAGAAACTTGCCGAAGCTCTCGGTGTAAATATCAACTATCTTTTATCGGAAGATGAAGCATTTATTGCAGATGTTGAAGATAATTACATGATAGCACAAGCATCTGAACCAATGAATGAAAATAATGAATTTATAAATAAGCGTGTTCGTGTAAGACATAGAAATGAAATTATAGAAGTTGATAAAGAATTAGTACAATATGTTGATGTATCACCAAAACAATTAGTATCAATTGCAGCTGCAATGATTCCATTCTTGGAAAATGATGATGCTAAAAGATCTTTAATGGGATCAAACATGCAACGTCAAGCAGTTCCATTAATGACATCAGAAGCACCAATTATAGCAACAGGTATTGAATATAGAGCAGCAAAAGATTCAGGAATATTAATATTAGCTGAAGATGATGGTGTTGTAGAAAAAGTTACTGGTGACAGTATCACAATGAAATATAACAATGGTAAAACAGTTGTACATAAACTACGTAAATTCAAAAGAACAAATGGTGGAACATGTATCAATCAAAGACCAATAGTTAGAAAAGGTGAAATAGTTAAAAAAGGTGATGCGTTAGCAGATGGACCAGCAACAAAAGATGGAGA
>DYCT01000277.1:542-2676 GCA_019417975.1 Bacteroides sp. | reverse complement strand
ATATAATAGGGATCGAGGGTACGAAGCGCCACATCTTTTTTCTTCAGCAGCCACCAGGGAAGACCTCCCATTTCCCATTCCGCACACACATAAGGACCGGGACGGACAATGACATACATCCCATGCTTTTGTGCCGCACGACAGAAAGCTGCAATATCGTTCTGACCGGAAAAGTCAAACTTACCTTCTTCCTGTTCATGGATATTCCAAAAGATATAGATACAAATGGTATTCATCCCCAATGCTTTGCACATCTCAATACGATGTTCCCAATAAGCTTGCGGGATACGGGTGTAATGAAGTTCGGCGGCCTTCACCACAAATGGTTCACCATCCAGCAAAAAGGTATTCTTGCCGGCTTCAAATTTGCGGGCAGTAGTTTGTGCCTGTGCACTACTAAAGATAACGACTGTAAAAAGTACCAGTAAAGCAATCAATCTGTTTCTCATGGTTTATTCAAAATAGAATTTTAATAGTATACGACAAAGGTAGGCGATTCACCTAAATCCGAGGGCATAATTATCATTCAAAAAGGGTTAGAAATAAAGCAAAATAACTACAAACAGGGCCATTTTCATTTATTTTCCCACTACAAAAGCAATATCCAGTATAAGTCCGGCTATCAGTCATAACACCAAAATCAGTTTTCTTTCGTCAACATACTTTCCAGTTCTTCCGCATTCAGGCGAAGATAGAATTGCCCGCGATAGGCGACAGAGATAGCTCCCGTTTCTTCGGAAACAATAATGGCGTGTGCATCCGACTGCTGTGAGATACCCATAGCGGCCCGATGACGCAAGCCGAGTTCTTTAGGTATATTCAAATCGTGAGAAACAGGAAGAATACATCCTGCCGCTTTGATACGTTTCTTGCTGATAACCATTGCCCCGTCATGTAACGGACTATTCTTGAAGAAGATATTTTCAATTAAACGTTGGTTGATTGCCGCATCAATCATTTCACCTGTACGGACGATTTCGTCTAAAGGAACGTTATGCTCAATGACAATCAGTGCACCGACTTTTTGCTTTCCCATGCTCAGACAAGCCATTACCACAGGCATAATATCATCATGTTTCAATACTTCTTTCTTCGCCCCGTTAAAGAGACGGGCCAATGCACTGACATGCCGGTGAGAACCCAAAGTCAGCAAGAAACGGCGTATCTCGTCCTGAAACAGTACGATCAGCGCTATCACGCCCACATTCATCAAAGTATCGAAGATGGAACCCAGCAACTTCATCTCCAAAACCTGAGTCACCACCAACCAGATCAGTATAAAAACCAGAATACCGGTGAATACCTTGATAGAGCCGGAAGCCTTCATCAACTTGTATGTATAATACCAATAAAATCTTTTATGCCAAATTCAAAAAACATCGTTCTCTGATTTTAATTTTTCAACAATGCGAACCGCTTCCACTGCTTCGCGTACATCATGTACCCGAAGGATGTGAGCGCCTTTCATTAACGCAACGGTATCCAATATAGTTGTCCCGTTCAACGAATCCTGCGGAGTGCCCCCCAACAATTTATAAATCATAGATTTTCGTGAAACTCCTACCAACAAAGGTAATTCGAATATACGGAACTCTTCGAGATGTGCCATTAGTTCATAATTATGCTCCAACGTCTTCCCGAACCCGAATCCTGGGTCGAGTATGATATCCTTCACTCCCAAATCACGAAGCTGCTGAACTTTACGCGCGAAGTAAAGGAAAACGTCCTTTATCAGATTATCATAATGGGGTTCTTTCTGCATATTCTGCGGGGTGCCCTGCATATGCATCATGATATAGGGCACTCCCAGTCCGGCTACTGTCTGAAACATCCGGTCATCCATTTCACCGGCAGCAATATCGTTAATGATAGCAACGCCATACTCGTTTACGCATTGCGCTGCTACATCAGCCCGAAAAGTATCTACGGAAATAATAGCCTCCGGATGATTGCGGTTCAGAATCTCCAGACCGGTGCGTAACCGGTTCATTTCTTCTTCGGCAGAAATATGTTCTGCATTAGGACGCGAAGAATAAGCGCCTATATCGATAATAGCAGCGCCTTCATCAATGATTTGTCGGGCCCGGGCAGCAATATCTTCTTCGGTCTGCATCCGGCTACCGGCATAAAAAGA
>DYCT01000277.1:0-532 GCA_019417975.1 Bacteroides sp. | reverse complement strand
CTTTTACATTTATATAAATAGGAGACGTAGATTTCATCATTGACAGTATTCCTTTTAGATTGCCCACAAATGTAGAGAAAAAAAGCAAGCAATCGTACTAAAAAGAAGAAATAAACGTATATTTGCAAACAACAGAAGAAACCGAAAACATCATACCATGAGCCAAACAGCCCTATCTTTCACCCGATTTCTTTTTTTATTTTTATTCTTTACCGCTTCTGTAAAAGCCCAGAAAGAAGCTAAAGACTTTAACGTTGACTCTACCCTTTATGCCTATTATCAACGTTGTCAGGAATGCTTATTGCAACCCGTTGTACTTAGCATGTCCGATACCTTGTATCGAATGGCAGAGGAACGGCATGATAAACGGATGCAGGCAGTAGCTATTTCCACCCAACTGGATTATCATTATTTTCAGGCAACAAATGAAGACAGCATTATCTATTATACCAATAAGGTGAAAGACTTCGCCAAAGCAACCCAACAACCCAAGTATTATTATTTCGCATGGTCGAACAGGCTTATTCTATAT
>DYCT01000276.1 GCA_019417975.1 Bacteroides sp. | reverse complement strand
CTCATAAATCTACCCTTAATCGTGTATTGGATGATAGTTGCGGATTTTAGGGTGTATAGAATAAGATTTCTGCCACCTTCCGAGCATGGTATTGGATGTAACTTTCGGGGTTTTGAACCAACTTCTGATAACTCTTTAGTCCTGAATCATCAGGGTTGGGTATTTCAAGTTCTACTGTGGGACAGTTGAATTTTTGCCATTCTTGCATCGGGTTTGTCTTTTGGAATTGTATATCACCGATGATGAGTGTTTCGTTATGGGCGGTATTGGCTTCCAATAGATAAGTTTTATAGTTGGATGGTTTTTGTACGGAACAGTATATTTCTTGGTAGCGTGAGCAGAATTCTCGGTTTTGTTGTTGATCGATGACAATCCATTTTTTACCATCGTACGAGCCCTTTAATGTCCAATTGACCGGGTCGTGTTCGGGCGATTCTCCCGATGAATAGATTCTATAACTTAGGATAGGTGCGTCATGTCGCTTGTCAAACAGCAATGTGTTTTTCCCCTTTCCCCCGATATATGGAGTAGAAGGATCATTGTCAAACAATGCCGGATTTGTAACCGGGGTTTGAGGCTGACAAGTGTATAAAAGAATAATGGTTGATAATACGAACAGATTTTTCATGAATTAAGGAGTATGATTTTGTTATGCCAATATTACTCCGAATAAAGTAATCGACGGTGTATTTACTTGTCAAAAAGGTGTCCTAAAATGACATTGTACATATTAGGACACCTTTTTGACTGATATTGACGTCGTTTTAGGCAGTTTAAGACCTTAATTCTATTCTTTTTGCTGTCGATATTGACGAGGCGTCATATTGTATTTCTCGGAAAACTCGCGATAGAAATACGATTTGTTTGAAATGCCGACTCGGTAGATTATCTCTTGCACGCTCAGATTGGTCGTGATGAGCAATTGTGCTGCGTATGTCAGACGGTAGTCTTTGATGAAATCGCTTGGGGTAAGCGGAGAGATTTTCTTGAAGCGTCTGTAGAGCGTCCGAGAGTTGATGCCTAACTTTTCGGCAATGAATTCGGGGCGTATATTTTCCTGCGAGATATTTTCTTGTAGGATGGTTGTAATCTCGTCGATAAACTCTTTGTCTGCCTGATGGATTACTTGCTCTCCATATTGTTCATAGGCACTTTCCGGTGAGTGGTAGTATTGCTTCATTTCTTGCTTGTTTGCAATAAGTCTGTTGACTGATGAAAGAAGCACTAATGGTGAGAAAGGTTTGGGCAGATAAAGGTCTGCGCCCAAATCCAACCCTTTGGCTTGGTCTTGTTCAGATATTTTTGCAGATACGACAATGATGGGGATGTGTTTGGTAAACTTGTCCGATTTTATTCGGTTGATAAGTTCCAATCCATCCATGTTGGGCATCATGATATCGGTAATGATGAGGTTGGGCTTTTGTTGTTCCATAAATAACAATCCTTCTTCGGCCGAGTAGGCTTCTTGGATGAGGTAGCTGTCGGATAGTGTATCTTTAATCAGCCATACGATGTCTCGGTTGTCATCGATGATTAAGACGAGCGGACGGTTGTCGGTCGCTTGTTGATTGTCATCTTGAGTTGCCGAGGGAGCCACACTTTCTTGGCTTTCCGATTTGGGCAAGGCGGATGACTGAGGTGATAATTCCAGTGGAGGAAGGGTGACTTTGAATGTTGTAAAGACGTTCTTTTGACTTTCTACGGTTATCTCTCCCTGCAATAGACGGACCAGGTTGTAGCAGATGTATAGACCTAAACCGTGTTGTGAAGTGTTGGCTGTATAGTTGTTGCAGTCGATATCTCCTAATATTTGATGGCGGTCGAATATTTTATGCAGATTTATCTCGTCTATACCTTTCCCACTATTGTAGACTGCGATTTGCAATGCTCCGTTTTCTGTTCGGACGGTTATTTCGATTTTCCCTTTTTCATCTGTATATTTGAAAGCATTTGAGATGAGGTTTCGCATGATTTTTTTCAGACTTGAATAATCGGTATTCCAATAGGTAGGAGCTTCTGATGTCGATACGATAAAATCAATGCCGTTTTGTTCGGCAATGGGTCTGAATGATTCGCATTGCTTGTTGATAAGGTCGGAGACGGGCACTTGCTGTATGTTCGGTTGGGTAAAGTCCTTTTCTTCGATTTGCTGGAAGTCTAATATCTCATGGATAAGCTCGTTGAGGCTTTTGACGTTCTCTTGTAGTATTTGAGCATATTTCCCCAACTTCGGATTTCTCGATTGTTGAGCTGTTTCGGAGATGTAGCTGTTTACTCCATTGATGAGTGTCAATGGGGTACAAAATTCATGGGTGATGTTGGCAAAGAAGTTGAGTTTGGCTTTATAGAGCTTCTCTTTTTGTTCTTCTTTGATTTGTCGGGTGATGATTGCCTGACGTCTTAAAAGGCGTTTGCGTATTTTACGGATGAAGTAATAAATCAGTCCAAACAATAGGAGTAGATAGGTGCAGAGGGCTACTGTTGTGAGATACCAAGGCGGTAGGATGTGAATTGGTAGGGTGTATTCTTGGATATCAGAGTTGAGTACATCGTTTTTATATTGCACATGCAATGTATATTTTCCGTAGGGCAGTTTTGTGAATGATATTTCATTCTCTTTTTGCGAGGATGTAAATTAAACTGTGTCAGCAAGGAATAAAGTATTAACTTTGCTAAC
>DYCT01000275.1 GCA_019417975.1 Bacteroides sp. | reverse complement strand
TATCAAGATTAAAATAATAGTTTTATGGAGTGGATTGTTGATTTGCTGTGGGTGCTAATATTGGGCATGGCCTTGCTGATTTTTGTAGGCAAAGGCGATTGGCTGATTGCCGGTTACAATACAGCTTCGAAGGAGGAAAAGGCAAAGTATGATGTGAAGCGGTTGAGACTCGTTATGGGAGTGCTCTTGGCATTGATTGCCGGTTGGTTGCTTCTATTCGAGAAGCTGATGGCTCTTGTCGGCTCTGTTGTCTGTTCTTCCATTGTGATTGTACCGGCTTTAGTCGCTGTGATGCTTGCTAATACATGGGCTAAGAAACGTTGAACGGAAAAACGCCAAAGAGGTACTTCTAAACCGCAAAGTCCGCTTTAGATAGAGTAGGGATTTACGGTTTAGGCATACCTCTTTGGCATTTAAGGAAGGTGTAAACTTCGGCTTTTGTTGGTACTCCCTACCGATAATTGTTTTTCGGAGAGAAGGAAATAGCGCCTGTTTGGTGGCAGAATTATTTTAAGCTTAAATCTTTGAATATTCAAAAAATGTTGTACATTCGCACCGACTTGTTTGATTTAAGAATCGAAAAACACTAACATTTAACTTTATAAAAAACAAAAATGTATCCTTTGAAATTTAGCCCCATCCTAAAGCAGACTATTTGGGGCGGTGAGAGAATCATTTCTTTTAAACATTTGTCATCAGAACTTAAACAAGTAGGTGAAAGCTGGGAAATATCCGGTGTACGAGACAATGAGTCTGTTGTCGCTAATGGTGAGTTTAAGGGAATGACCTTGACCGACTTGGTAAAGACATATAAAGAAGAACTCGTGGGCGAAGCCAACTATGCTCGCTTTGGCAATACATTTCCTTTGCTTATTAAGTTTATTGATGCTCATCAGGACTTGTCTATCCAGGTACATCCTTCCGACCAACTGGCTAAACGCCGTCACAACTGCATGGGTAAAACCGAAATGTGGTATGTGGTAGATGCTGAAAAAGGAGCTAAGTTGCGTTCCGGATTTTCTCAGCAAATCACTCCAAAAGAATATAAAGAGCGTATTTACAATTCTACGATAACTGATGTACTGCAAGAGTATGAAATACATCCGGGTGATGTGTTCTTCTTACCGGCCGGACGTATTCATAGCATTGGTGCAGGTGCTTTTATCGCTGAAATTCAGCAGACATCTGATATTACCTATCGTATTTTCGACTTCAATAGAAAAGATGCCAACGGTCATACGCGCGAGTTGCATACCGATTTGGCTAAAGATGCCATCGATTATGAAATGCTCGATGACTATCAGACTCATTATGATGCCGAACTGAATGAACCTGTAGAATTGGTGGCTTGTCCGTACTTCACCACTTCGCTGTACGATTTGATAGAAGAAATCACATGCGATTACTCCGAACTCGATTCGTTCATCATCTTTGTTTGCGTAGAAGGTTCTTGCAAAATGATTGATAGCGAAGGCAATGAAATAGCTGTTCAGGCAGGCGAGAGTGTGTTGCTTCCGGCTTTGATTCAGGACGTGACCATTATCCCGGACGAACATGTCAAATTGCTTGAAACGTATGTATAAATGATATTGAAGGAGGCCTGCATATCTCGTCAGCGGGTGTGCCGACGAGACATGCAGCTTTCTGTTATAGTTTAATCGGTAGAAATGAAATCGAAAATAGCTGTTCTTATACCCTGTTATAATGAAGGTAAAACCATAGAGAAGGTAGTGACTGATTTTAAAAGGGAATTGCCTGAAGCTGATGTTTATGTGTATGATAATAATTCCACAGACAACACGGCCGAGCTGGCACTGCGTGCAGGTGCTATTGTGCGTACGGAGACCAGACAGGGCAAGGGGAATGTGATGAGAAGTATGTTTCGGGAAATTGATGCCGATTGTTATTTGATTATCGATGGAGATGATACTTATCCGGCCAATCATGCACGTGAGATGTGCGACCTGGTGTTGCAGGAGCAAGTGGATATGGTGATTGGCGACCGATTGTCATCGACATATTTCGAAGAGAACAAACGGCCGTTTCATAATGTAGGAAACCGTTTGGTACGTTTCCTCATCAATAAACTCTTCAAAAGTCAGGTTACAGACATCATGACGGGATATAGAGCATTCAGCCGTCTGTTTGTCAAGAATATGCCTATCCTTTCCAGAGGATTTGAGATAGAAACGGAAATGACAATTTTTGCACTCGACCGCAATTTTAAAATCCGGGAGATACCCATTACTTATCGCGACCGTCCGATGGGTAGCTATTCGAAACTGAATACTTTCTCGGATGGATTTAAAGTAGTGAAGACGGTATTTCAACTTTTTCGTGATTACAAACCTTTTCTGTTCTTTTCGACTGTTGCTTTGTTGCTGGTCGCGGTCTCTTTATGCCTGTTCATCCCAGTCTTTATCGAATATTTGCAAACCGGCTTGGTGCTTCGTTTCCCCACATTGTTTGTGTCGGGGTTTATCATGGTTTTGGCCATGTTGTTTTATATCGGTGGGTTGATTTTGGAGGTTATGGCCAAGAAGCATCGTCAGCTGTTTGAGCTGCTGCTGAATCGGGATAAGCAGAGTCTTTAATCTGCTCCCGACTGGCTTCTTTTCACCGTTCTTTTTTTTAAGCCAAGGTTTGTCTTGGAAATACACTAAGATGTTTGTTGGCTTTGTCGATGGGGATAAAGT
>DYCT01000274.1:1008-2724 GCA_019417975.1 Bacteroides sp. | reverse complement strand
CTGTTAAGCTTATCCCTGTAATCCTCAAGATATTTCTGGCAAATTTCAGCCTTAGCTCCTGCCGAAAAAACTTTACAACCAAAGGGAAGCATAAATATTGGGATTGCTAACACACTGAGAATGCCAAAGAAACCAGTATCTTTTGTTCGATACCACAGGCAAACTGAAACAAGAACAATTACGAATGATGCAGCAATAGACAACCAGAACATGCAAAGGTGGTTCCGTTTCCATTTCTCCCACTTTTCTTCAACATACAGTTTTTCTTGTGATTCTCTGTATTTGGTTACATTTTGTATGTCTTCTTCCGCACGCCGACGTGCGTCAGCTTCTTCTTGTAGTTGTTGGTTAGCTTTCACTGTTTCCGCTTGAAGCTTTAGCTTTTCCAGCGAAAACAGCTCCTCGTTTTTCGCAATTAAATCAACGGCTGCCTGGTGATCGTCGGTCAAATGAGTATTTTCTTCGGTCAGGGCAGAAACTTGCGCTTTAGTCAAATCTAGTTCTTTAAGCAATTCTTCAGAGATGCTATTATAGATGATTTCTTCCTTCTCTTCATCTGAGGTTGCAGTAAGATATCTACTGTTGACCAATTCGCGACTGAGTATTCTTTCAGCAATTAACGGGCTGACACCTTGGTAATGACTTATACGAGAGAGTATTTCTTGGATATCATCATTACTATACTCAAAAGTTCTTCCGAGGGATGAAGATGCAAAGAATTTGATGAATGTTTCCTCATAACCCGAATCTGGCGTTGAGAAGCTGAATAATTGTAGTAACTGAGAAGGCACTATTACTATTGGCGGATATTCCTTAAGCTCATGGTCCTCACGTTGAAAAGACGTCAGTGCTTGGTCTGTTGTTAGGAAAAGACATCCTGTATCAATGGATGTTTTGGCATCTGCTTTCTGCATTTTTTGTACATATGCGAGATTGTATGCGTCATGCCAAAGACCAGAATCACTTTTTTCGTGATATGGATCTCGAAGTGACATCTTTTCATAAAAATACCGAGCACGTTCAATTAATGCTTCTTCATCCACCTCAACTTTTTCAAGTACAATCTGATCTGCTTCAAGAAGAATGTCGTAGTTTTGGTAGTATGCAATGAAATCATCTACACTTACATGGGTTGTTCTGGCTTGGTGCCAATATGTGCTTACATAATTATCCGCAGTACGGTACTTATAGCCGGCTTGTGCTAAATTTGTTGTTGTTGGAAATTTCATTAAGATCTTGGAATCATATTTAAGCCGAGCTGTTAATTCTTTTTGGGTTTGGGCACTTACTCTTACTTTTATGCCATTTGTAATGCAGAAATTTAGCGTTTCACGTATAGACTCATAGCGGGATTGTCCTTGAAGGTTAAGTAAACGATAAATCGTATTGGTGTCTAGATAGATGGTTAGATTCTTCAAGGCGGCCTTGATGTGTGCCATATTCTCGTCGGATATTACTTCGCTGATATATCCGACAGCTTTATCAATGCTATGAGTGAGGTATTCAACCACTTTAGGCTGGTGCAATGCTTGAAACACTGTGGGAAGCAGGGCTTCAACGTCATTTTGGACGCCTTTCTCAAACTGCTTTGAAACATTTGAGGAGATTTCTTGCAGGTCAAAGCAGGTCTCTCCCCCAGAGGCGGTCAGCAATTCGTAGCTAGATACTCCGTGCTTAACAAATAAGCTTCGTAAGAAAATTGGGAGTGCTTGAGTG
>DYCT01000274.1:347-998 GCA_019417975.1 Bacteroides sp. | reverse complement strand
TCTTTACCAATTCGAAGCTGGGTTATCCAAAGCTTGGTTGCTTCTTGACGGAGGTTGGTCTCCTGCATTCTGGCATTCCTAAATTCAGCTTCCTTAATGGAAACCAATCGGATGCGTTTTTCAACATCAAAATAGATAATTCTATCAGAGCAAAGCTCATTGATCTGGGAATTCAATCTTTCAGGAGAAACAAGAATATGAAAGATGGATGTAATCTCACTTGATACCTCTGATTGTGTAAGAGGCCGAACTGATTCAAGAATCGTATCGATGATAATAGCTTTACAGCTATTATCACTGATTTGCGTTTGTCTTCATAGAACGACAACCACCCGCTATGCGGGTGAGCCGGAAAAAGTTCTACTTATGCGTAGAAAAGAAAAGCCTCCAGTGATAGAGTAGTAGCAGGTTCGCCAACCGCTACAAACAAGATCAAAGGAGGCAGTCCAAATGGACAACAATAGTTTAGCACATACGAAATGGAATTGCAAATACCATATTGTTTTTACACCGAAGTATCGTCGACAGATAATCTACAAGAAAATATCATCAGATATCGGTCAAATAGTTAGGATGTTATGTGCGAGAAAAGGAGTAGAGATAATAGAGGCGGCAGCAATGCCAGACCATATACACCTATATGTGTCGATA
>DYCT01000274.1:0-262 GCA_019417975.1 Bacteroides sp. | reverse complement strand
GTAGGATATCTAAAAGGGAAAAGCAGTCTAATGATATTCGACCGACATGCAAATCTAAAATACAAGTATGGAAATCGGCATTTCTGGTGCAGAGGATACTATGTGGATACAGTGGGGCGTAACGAAAAGGCGATAAGGGAATATGTACGGAACCAACTTCAAGAAGACATAGCAAGTGATCAAATATGTATGAAAGAATTTACAGACCCGTTTACGGGTGAGCCGGTAACCAAAGGCAAATAATTAGCCGCCCCCGGAAGGG
>DYCT01000273.1 GCA_019417975.1 Bacteroides sp. | reverse complement strand
ATACATGGTTATATCACCCAATGAGGTAGCTTGTTCATTCGCATATACCGGCAAACGCTTCTTTTCAGAAGTAATAGCCTCTACTACCAACATATTTTTAGCACGCGAAACCAATTTATACAATCCCGGCTTTCCCGAGATAGACAGAATAGTCTTCAACATAATAATATCCTTTAATTTTATTAAATGAGCGACAAATGTAACATTCATTGCCGACACTCACAAACCTAATCAGCAGAAAAAAAATTCCATTAAACAAATATTAGGAATAAAAATGGTCAGTAAATACCACCCAAAAGAATTTTTACCTGTGGAATAAGCAAATGAAATCCATCATTAATTACCAAATGATGGGCTTGATTTTTCTTCTCTTCATCGTCCATCTGGCTACAAATACGCTTTCGAATATCGTTCTCAGAAGCGCCATCACGTACCATTGCACGTCTCAGACGAACCTCAAGCGGCGCATAAATCATCCAAATATCATCTACCTCAGACGAGAAACCCGATTCTATCAAGATTGCCGATTCAAGCCCAACAACATGACATCCCGATTCTCGCTGCAATGCCACCCAACGACGGAAATCTTCCCGCACGAGTGGATGTACCAACGCATTTACCTGCGCCAACCGGTCCGAATGACCAAACATAGACCGCGCAAGCTGCGCTTTATCCAACTTTCCATCAGAATAAATCGCAGCACCAAACATATTGCTCAAACCTTCTCGTATACGTGAATCTGTATGCATCAATCGCTTAGCTTCTGTATCGGCAATATAAACAGGCACACCCAACACTTCGAGTAATCGACTTACTACAGACTTGCCACTACCGATACCTCCGGTTATTCCGATTATCTTATTCGCTTCCATGTCTTTCCTCTATCAGAAATTCAACATCTTGAGGCGAAACACGTACATGGTTTACCTCGCGGGGCTGAGAAGTAATACGAACACGATATTTACCCGTCTCGCTTTTGAGCAACTCTTCATAAGGAATTTCTATCAAGAACTGGTCTGCATGGATTTTACGGAATCGGTTCAATCCTACCTGAAAGGTCAGTTTCACCTTCGTAGGGAATGTCCTCAGCATTTTATCCTGCGGAAATCCAACCCCTACCAAAGGTACTTCAAGAGTTTTTTCCGTAATCATATCAACAGGCAATGTCACATTTACTTGTTCTGGAACATACTTCACACCCTTCACCACACGAAGCGATAAACGTTTACGAAGCGTATCGACCAGATTTTCATAAATCACATCTTCTGTTTCAGCTACCTTCAATGAGTCACTAATGTATTCGGGAGCATAGACCACTACCGAATCTGGAGAATAAATTGTATCTGTAAAATAATAAAGAGGAGTAGTTGAGACCTTACCTCGCAAACGTACCGGCACTTTCTTTGCCTTTCCACGCGAATAAATATATTCCAATGTATCCGGACGCACGCTCAAAAGAGCAGACGAAGCATCCAACTGCGCTTTGATGTATTTTTCTAAATCTTTGCTTAAGATGCGCACATGGCTACCTTGACTTTTGTAGGCTTCGAAATCGGCAACGACAGGATAAAACTTGCGAGTCATCATATAGCTGATAAGCGTAGTTCCCTTATCGCGTACCCTTACCCGCAATTCGGAAGGTAATTCGGAAGTCAAGACCACCTCGCTAGGCACGTCTTTCAGTCTTAAAGGGAAAGCAAGTTCTGCTTCATAGTCATCTTTCAAGGTTTGGAGCAACCAAAAGCCACCCGATATGATGAAAAAAAACAAAAAAATCAGAAACTCCCTGCTTTTATCACTCAGCAGGAAATCTCTAATTTTCTGTTGTATCGCTTTCTTGCGAAACGTGTTTCCCTTCAAGCGAAACATAGCTTATTTTATTTTGTAGCCTGAGTCTGCTCAGCAGATGCAAAAATAGAATTCTTGTCAATCAAGATTTTCACGCCTTTTGCAATCTCAAGTGTAACTACAGACTCTTCAATCGATGTAATCTGTCCGTGAATACCTCCGGCAGTAATAACTCTCTGACCCACTTCCAGGTTCTTACGGAAGTTCTGGATTTCTTTCTGCTTCTTGTTTTGCGGACGAATCATGAAAAAATACATGATAGCAAATATCGCAATCATCATAAACAAGAAAGAATAGGGAGAGCCACCAGTAGCAGAAGTCTGCAACAATACAGTCAATAAGTTCATAATGTTCAGTAATTTATTTTATTCATATTAAGTTTAACCGACCAAATATATTAGTTTTTTGTCAGTTTCCCTTCATTTTTTAATTGATTAACAATACCATCAAGCGTGCCATTGATAAATCCACCACTTTTTGGAGTGCTGTATAGCTTTGCAATCTCTACATATTCGTTGAGCGACACACTGACCGGAATATTAGGGAAACTAAGGATTTCGGCCAAAGCAATCTGCATAATCACTACATCCATGAAAGCGACACGGTTCAAATCCCAGTTGCGTGTATTTTCGCTGATAAGGTGGCGATAGTAGTCGGCATTCAAAATAGAGCGGCGGAACAAACGACGTGCGAACTCCCGGTCTTCATCATCCTTAAATTCGGGCAACAAAGGTTGATCAACTCCATTAGCCGGATCAAAACGCTTGATTGTCTTCAATATAAACGTATCAACGGTTTCTTTATCATCGTTCCAGTAGAGGCTCTGCTCTTCGAGTACTTCATCCAGCGCTTCGTTGTTGAAAATGATATTTTTGTAAATCTTACGCCAGAATTCGCGGTCTGCATTATAA
>DYCT01000272.1 GCA_019417975.1 Bacteroides sp. | reverse complement strand
CATTTGAAGAGCCTTGTGAATGGAATAATTGTCTTATATTTGCAAACTTAATAAAATTTAATATATGAGGCTTTTAGGGAAAACTATTTTGTTGGCATTAGCGATTTCGTTAGCAGGTTGTCAATCATATAAGAAGATTCCTTATATGAAAGATTCGGAAACATTTCAAAATACGGTCGAAAACACGTTGTATGATGCGCGTATCATGCCTAAGGATTTATTGGTGATTACGGTCAATTCGACAGATCCAGAGGCAGCTGCGCCATTTAACTTAAACAGTCAGGCGCGTTCATCTGTCAATGGTGGAGGAACTTTGTCCGGAGGACAGTCGGGTCAAGTTCAAAATTATATGGTTGACAATGATGGAAATATTGAGTTCCCGGTATTGGGTAAGATTCATTTGGGCGGACTCACAAAGACAGAGGCCGAGAAATATATCGTAGAAAAGTTGCGTAGCTCTTTCAAGGAAGACCCGATTGTGATTGTGCGTTCCATGAACTATAAAATCAGTGTGTTGGGTGAGGTAAATCATCCGGGAACATTTACTGTAGCAAATGAAAAAATCAATATGTTCGAGGCATTGGCTTTGGCTGGCGATATGACTATCTACGGTCGTCGTAACAATGTGAAGTTGCTGCGTGAAAATGAAAATGGGAGTAAAGAGATTGTTACACTCGATATGAATCAGAGTAACGTCATCAATTCTCCTTATTTCTATTTGCAGCAGAACGATATTATCTATGTAGAGCCGAATAAGGCGAAGGCAAACAGCACAGCTTTAGGAACGTCTACCACATTCTGGATATCAATTTCGGCCTCTTTAATATCTATAGCTAACTTACTTGTAAATATAATCAGGA
Organism: Bacteroides sp.; assembly: GCA_019417975.1. Lineage (GTDB taxonomy): Bacteria > Bacteroidota > Bacteroidia > Bacteroidales > Bacteroidaceae > DYCT01. The sequence goes on along the minus strand of DYCT01000272.1, from coordinate 1,909 downwards.
TTAAATAAGAAGAACTGTGTTATGGTAAAAGACCCTTTTTATAGTGAAGAAGAAAACTCAGGAACCGATTTTCTTCAGTTGTTTTTTAAACTTCTTGGTTATTGGAAATGGATTGTAGCATCTGTTGTCGTTTTTTTGATAGGTGCTTTTGTGTATTTAAAATTTCAATCGCCTGTATATAATATTTCTTCTACCATCTTGTTGAAGGACGATAAAAAAGGTAGTTCGTTCGATGAGATGTCTGCGCTTCAGGATTGGGGCGTTTTGAATGTAAGCAACAATATCGACAATGAGATAGAGGTGTTGAAGTCAAGAAACCTATTGACGTCTGTCGTTACAGAGTTGAAACTTTATGTAGGATATACGTTGGAGAGTCGGATTCCTTCACTGCAATTGTATAAGAATTCGCCTGTCATTGTCGATATGGATTCCATTGCTACCTTGAATCTCCCTGTTTCCATGAAGATGACCATGAAAAAAGATGGAAAGTTGGTCGTAAAAGGTAAGTATGGTAAGCAGAAGTTTGACGGTGTTTTAGATCAACTCCCTGCTGTGATGAGCACACCGGCTGGTATCGTTAATTTCAGTCAGAATGCACACGTATGGCCTCTTTATGATGAAGATATCAGTGTGGTGCTGATGAATCCGCGTGCGGTGGCAAGTGGCTATGCAACAAGTCTGGGAGTAGCTACCACCTCGAAGACTACATCTGTTATCAATTTGGCTATTCCTGAAACGAATGTGGAAAGAGGAAAGAACTTCCTGAATAAGCTGGTAGATGTATACAACCGCGAAGCTGTAGAAGACAAGAATCGTGTAGCTCTGAATACCGAAGCATTCATCGAAGACCGTTTGGAAAAGCTGGATGTGGAGTTGGGTAGTGCCGAACGCGACATGGAATCGTATAAGAAGAAAGAAAAGATTATCAATATCGAAGCCAATGCACAATTGGCTCTTCAGGGAAACTCGGAATATAAGCGTCAGTTGGTGGAATTGGAAACACAATTGAATCTGGTTACTTATCTCGAAGATTATATGAAGGCCGACAAGAGCATGTCTAAATTGGTTCCGGCCAATGTGGGTGTAGATGATCCTACCTTGTCAGCCCTTTCTTCTCAGTACAATTTATGTTTGCTTGAACGCGACCGCTTGCTGCGTACTTCGTCTGATGAGAACCCGGCTGTGAAGAGTTTGAACAGAACCATCGAGTCGATGTATAATAGTATCCTGTCATCTTTGAACAGTGTACGTCAGGGTTTGCTTATTTCTAAAAAAGACTTGGATAAACAGGCTCGCATGTTCGATAACCGTATCAGCAATGTGCCGACTATGGAGCGTGAATATACCGAGAAAGCCCGTCAACAGCAGATTAAATCGGAACTGTTCCTGATTTTGCTTCAGAAGCGTGAGGAGAATTCATTGGCTTTGGCTGTGACTGTAACCAACGCTAAAGTGATTGACGATGCTTCAGCCACAGGACCAATCTCTCCGAAGAAATCGATGATTTATATGATTGCTTTGGTGCTCGGACTGGGCTTGCCTATCGGTGTGGTGTACTTGATGGATGTGTTGAACTTCAAGGTGCGTACGCTGGCCGATTTGGAGAAGCTGACAAAGGCATCTGTCTTGGGTGAAATTCCATTTAAAGAAAGCGAAGAACGAGTTGTAGTGAAAGAGAATGTCAACGACAGTATGGCGGAGGCTTTTCGTGCAGTCCGTACAAATTTGTTGTTCATGCTTTCCAATACCAACCACAAGGTTATTATGGTTACCTCGTCTGTGCAGGGAGAAGGAAAGAGTTTTATTTCTATCAATTTGGCCATGAGTATGGCATTGGTAAATAAGAAAATATTGTTGATTGGTTTGGACGTGCGTAAGCCGATGCTTGCCAATTATATGAATGTGAATA
>DYCT01000271.1 GCA_019417975.1 Bacteroides sp. | reverse complement strand
GAACCACATCGTGCATAGTTAAATTGGGCGTAATTTTTTTGAGGCCGCTTGCAAAGTTATTGAAACAATAATCTATTTCTTTCAAGAATAAAATTTTCTTTTCCTCCGTAGCGATTAAGTTTGTGTATTCTTTGGGAGTAGGTTTGTTCGGATTGTCGGCTGTGGGTAGGTTGCGTCCGATTTCCATGTGGTATAAAAGACGATTCCTAAGTTGCTGTTCGGTAGTTTCCCATTCTTTTTCTTTTTGTTGTATTTGGTCTTTAAGAGTGTTTAAATCTTCTAATTGTCGAGTCACTTTTTTCGTGTCTTCTTTTCTGTCTCCTAATAACCTCTGCATTTCGTTCAGTTTTTGTGCACGTCGTTCCAGTTCAACCATTCTTTCTTCTTTTTCTTTTAGCTGTGAGAGTAGCTTTTCAGAGTTTTCTTGTTTCGTTTCCAAAAAGTGGATGGTTTGTTCCTTTTGATTCAAGATGAGCCGGATACGGTCAAGTTCATGCTTGCGACGATGGTCTGCCATGGCGTAGAGACTGCCTCCAAGTAACAAGGTAAAGATGGTCAGGGATATGAATAACGTATTTTTTTGTTCAGCGGCAATGGCATCCCTTTCTGCAATTAGTTGTTTCTTCTCACTTTCCGAGGCATCGGTAAAACTTTGAAACCGACGGTTCCAGTATTCGTTTTCATTTTCAATATACTGGGATAGATGGCTGCGCTTGCCGGAACCCTGCATTTCATATAATGAAAGCAGTTTAAGGGCAGTAGTCCGTAGTTCCAATGACGGACTTGCTGCCAGTTTTTCCATTTGTCCGAATACCGTATCCGAAATGGCTTGTCCGTTATTCAAAGCACAAGCGAACCCTGCCAATATCCTTTCGTTTTCCTGTCCGTCCGTCATCGTCTCGGGAAATTGCTTTTTTGCAGCCGTTTTCCAGGCACGCATGGCGTAAGAATAAGCCTTGTCATAGTGTTGTCGTTCCAAGGCGATAAGGGTCAATTTGCGGCTTGCAATGTATTCAGCCGTGTCAAGCCGGTATTTAGGGGCATTTTGCAAGACAGTTTCAAAATCAGTCTGGGCACGGTCCAAGAAGTTCTTTTGTCTCCAAACTTCTCCCTGTCCACACATGGCTTTCCACCAATAAGTCAGGCTGTCTTCGGGGTGGTATTGGCAGTTCAAGGCGGTCAACTGATAATAAAAGACTGCATCGTTCAGGTTACCTTCCTGATGGAGTTTGACAGCTTCTTCATAAGCTCTTTGCAGGTAAGAGGTAGACTCCTTGCGGCAGTTGGTGAAGAGCAAGGATAAAATGATGATGGCGGATGTTTTGAAATAAATCTTCATGGTTGTAATTCATTTGATAAGAAGCGGATTGCTCGGGTTGTCGGGTCTGCTTCTCCTTTATATATTAATGTGTCATTCTTGAGTATACAAATATAGTCTCCGTATGCGTTAGCTTTAAGCGGAGATTTCTTCAGTTTTTCCCTGCTAATGAAGTATAAGGGTACGGTCACATGCATGGTCTTATGTTCCCGTGAGAGAACCTCGGCTTCGGTCGGCGTGTCGGCCACTCCCAAGATGAAAAACCTGACGGGATGGTTGTGGAATTGTAAGGCAATACCTTCAAACATTTTGGTTGTCCAAGGGTTAAGGCTATGAGCAATCATGCATACCTGATATCCTTGGGGGATATTCGTTTCGGATCCTTTTTCTTTGTCCGTCTCTGGCAGGATGAGGACTGCCTTCTCTTTTGTTTCTCCAGTAAATGTACCATATTGTAATTTGTTAAATACATAGGGATCTATATAGAACCCACCTACAAATATGTATATGCAGAGTCCGTTAAATAGTATCACCCATTTCAATATATAAGTTTTAATGTGGCAAAACAATGTTGTGAACAACAACCCAATCGAATATACAATGTCTGTAGAGAAACTTCCTGCTATTGAATTTATAAAGTCATTCCAGTACATTCCTAAGTATAACATCAGAGCGACCTGTATAAACAACATACCGAGATATATGGTTCCAAGTATTTGCCATGCAGAAACTATGGTCAGAGAATAGGAATGCCATATAATAAAGAATGCACAGTAGAGGCCAGTGGTGATAACCACATAATAAGTATGTTCCAAATAAAGGAGAGGGGAAAAAACGGTAGTAAATATACCGTTAATAGTTATTGGCATTTGAAACACAAATGCCAGATTCCGTATTTTCTTGTTTCCAAATGATGCAAAAATCCCAATTAGAAACAGCGGTAGATATATCCACCAATCTCTCCAAAGAGTAATACCATGGCCTAGGCCCCCACTTAATATCAGTGGGGGACATATCAGGCAAAATATGTAGGCCGATATATAAACGGCCTTTTGTTTAATGTTTTTTTCCATCGCACGGTTTTGCACTTGCGGGGCCGCATCCACGTTCCGTTCCTGTACACGCCTCCCCTCTACAGTTCTTATATTCTGTTTCTTTATTACAATTACAGTTCTCATCAGGGGCACTTTCTTTTCTACTCATAACCCTTTTCTTATGTACAATCTGAAAATGACCCTCTTTATCTGTCATTCGGTTTCCTGTATATAAAATACCATAGAGCAGCTCTTCAGTCCATTCATAATCAATCATAGCATCAACAGTCCAAGTTGCAATAAACTTATCGAAGTTTTCCTCTCGGATAGAATCTGCAAAAAATTCCGGTTCATAAATGTCCGGATGCTCTTCCAAATATCGGTACATTTTCATGAGATGTTGTCTTTCCGGTTCGCTCCATTCGA
>DYCT01000270.1 GCA_019417975.1 Bacteroides sp. | reverse complement strand
CTTAAGATACTTCGCGATTTATCTTAAGATACTTTGCGGTTTATCTTAGGATACTTTTTATGGTATCTTAAGAGATGCTTTTGAAACATCTGTTTTTTGTCTCTTTCGGTACCTGATATTTGTCTTAAAAGAAACAGTATCGAATAGTTTTCTTTTCTCAACGGAAAATTGGTTAGGTATAAAAAAAGACTGCTTATTCGTTTTTTTTCGAATAAGCAGTCTTTGGGTAGGGTATATAAACCGAATAAGAATTACTTCATGTCGGTATATTTCAGTTTATCCATATCTCCGTAGTTCAGGTTTTCACCGGCCATACCCCAGATAAACATATAATTGCTTGTTCCGGCAGCAGCGTGAATTGACCATTCCGGCGACATGATAGCCTGCTCGTTGTGCATCCATACGATGCGTTCTTCCTGAGGTTCACCCATGAAGTGAGAAATAGCGTTGTCGGCAGGAACGTTGAAATAGAAATAAGCTTCAATACGGCGACTGTGTGTGTGAGCCGGCATTGTGTTCCATACGCTACCTGGTTTCAACTCTGTCAGACCCATCTGCAACTGGCAAGGACCTTCCTGCAATACGTTGTTTACGATAAGCTGGTTGATTACGCGGTCGTTGCTCTCTTCCATTTTACCGGCAGCAAACGAGTTAGCTTTGATAGAACCCTTGCGACCATCGATAGTGATAAGCTGAGTTTTGTAAGCCTTGTGAGCAGTGGCAGAGTTTAAGTAGAAGTGAGCCGGTTTGTTAGCGTCTACACTTTTGAAAGTCACTTTTTTGTTACCGCGACCTACATACAATGCATCTTTGAAGTGCAATGTATATTCTTTACCGTCGACAGTTACAATACCGTCACCACCTACGTTGATTACACCGAGCTCGCGACGTTCCAAGAAATATTCAGCTTTCAGCGGGTCGATTGTTTCCAATACCAATTCTTTTGTAGCAGGAACTGCACCACCGAAGATAAAACGGTCGTACATAGAATAAGTAAGGTTGATTTCATCGTTAACCATTACTTTTTCCATCAGGAAGCTACTACGAAGACGGTTTGTGTCGTATGTTTTAACATCTTGCGGGTTGCAAGCAACCTGGATACTGTAGTTTACTTGAGCAGAGGCTGTAAGAGCAGCAGCTCCAAACATCAGGGCAATTGCAAATCTTTTCATACTTGATAGTGTTTATAAATTAAATTTTTATTCAGATACTTTTTTAGTGATTTGTCTACGGTTGTAAATGGCCATAGCCAAAGCGATGATTACGAGGATAGCCGGACCTACATATTTGATGCTGTAAGTCAGGTGGAAAATCGCCCAGCAGAAGATGCTTGAAGCAAAGTCGAGAGCACCACCTTCGAATCCTTCCGGTATTTTCACGGCTGCATCCTGGGTAGCTGCATATACATCGTGTGCTGCTGAAGTGAAGAAGCCTGCCAATTCGGTTACGAAGTAGAGACCTATAATTATGGTTACCAAACCGATGATGAATGTTTTCAATACATTACCCTTTGTGATAGGCAATACCATTGGGAAGAGGTAGAACATACCTGCCAATGACGCCAAAGGCAAGAATTGGTTGCCGGGCAATACTACAGCAACGAGGATTGTTACCGGGATGAGAAGCAGAGATACAACTAATGTAGTGGGGTGACCGATTACCAAAGCTGGGCTCATACCGATGTTCATACCAGAGTTGTTTTTGTATTTCTTAGCGATAAGTTCGCGAGTGGCATCGGAGATAGGACGCAGTCCTTCGATGAAGAGACTGGTGATACGTGGGATTAATTCCATTACGGCACCCATCTTGATACCCAAACCTAAGATTTTAGGAATGTCATTTACTACTTGTTCCCAATTTTCGCAAGCCAAAGCACCGATACCGCAACCGATGACAATACCTAAGAAAAGAGGGTCGCCCAACAAACCGAATTTCTTCTTCATTCCTTCTGCGTCAATGTTTAGCTTATTGAAGCCCGGAATCAAATCAAGCAACTTGTTGATAACGATAGCGAACGGAACAAAGCTTTGGCAGAAAGGTTGTGGAATGGAAATACCATCCATCTTATCATAAAACTTCTGGAAAGAAGGTGCAGTTAGGTCTGCCATGACTAATGTGATGATGTAGCAGATGATAGCGCCAAAGAATCCCCAAAGGATGCTGTCGGAAGCAAAGAAAATGATAGCACCGATAAATGCAAAGTGCCAATAGTTCCATAAGTCGATGTTGACTGTACGAGTTGTTTTTGTCAAGAGCATGAGTAAGTTGACACCCAAGCAAACAGGAATGATGAAAGCACCTACCGATGTGTTGTAGGCTACAGCAGCAGCCGAAGGCCAACCCATATCGAAGATTCCCAATTGCAGGTCGTAGATTTCAACCATTTTGCTCAATGAGGGGCCTAAACTGCTTGTAAGCAAAGCTGTCACTACAGACAAACCTACGAAACCGACTCCTACCAATAATCCGCTTTTAAGCGCTTTAGAGAGTTTGATACCAATACATACACCCAATATCGTGAAAATGATTGGCATCATAACAGCCGCTCCTAATCCGATAATGTAACTGAAAACTTGTTCCATTCTTTTTGTTGATTTATTACTTGTGATTAATGTTTTTCAAAAGGTGTGTGTTGCGAATCTATTGCAAACCAGTTGCAAAATTACTTTTTTTATTAATTATAGCAATGAAAATTCTTAGAATATTATTGTTTTTTGGGAAAATTGAGCGTAAATATGTTCACGTACACAAGTATTGTTGTTTGCGTACACCTGTCTCT
>DYCT01000027.1:843-12439 GCA_019417975.1 Bacteroides sp. | reverse complement strand
TATGTTGGCACCAACTTATGCTTTTTCCCAATCTGTTGCCCACGATGTCTATGGATGGCTGCGTTATGACGAATTCGACCAAGACCAATATGGCATCTGTAAATTTACGACAGAAAGTGCAAAGCAATTAAATGTAGTGTATCCGTATGATAAAGCAAAAGTGGCATGTGCAGGCGCTTATGCTGAGGGATATTATTATGTATATCTTTATGAAACAGATGGGTATAATGCTACACCTTCTTCTTTTAATAAAATAGATTTGTCGACTGGGGTGATGACACAAGTGGCCGACTATCGGGGATGGAGTACTCTTTATCAGGATATGACTTACGACCCGACAACAAAACAAATGTTTGCTTTAGGATATGATGAGAATCAATATTGCTCCATGCTTTTAAAAGTGAATCTAACCAATGGAGAAGCGACAGTTGTGGGATTGATGGACGCTGGTAAATACATTGCTTTAGCTTGCTCGCAGGCCGGACAGTTGTATGCTATCGATGTAGACAACGGTGATTTGTGGACCGTAAATAAAGAAACAGCTGTAGCAACAAGTATTGGTTATACAGGTGAACGTGTTTATGAGGATTTGCAATCGATGGAGTTTGATTATGCTACCAATCAGCTTTATTGGGCTGGTTACGGTGGCTGGTTTAAAGTAGATACAGAAACCGGTGAGGCAACGTTCGAGAGCAATATGGGCAATTATGCACAAATTGTAGGTTTATATATCCCATTTGAGAGTGTTAACAACGGTGCACCGGCTGTGATTAACGATTTAAAGGTTACACCGGGTCTGCAAGGAGCATTACAGGCCACATTGTCTTGGACTAATCCGGCTAAAAATCATGGAGGTGAAGCTCTTTCAGAATTGACAAAGGTAGATGTGTATCGAGGAGAAACCCTTGTCAAGTCGTTCTCTAATCCGGTAGTGGGCGAAGCTGCTACTTGGACAGACGAACAAGTACCTTCAAGTGGGCAAGTAAGCTATAAACTGATTGCTGTCAATAGTTTGGGAGAAAGCAAATCGGAACCGGCTGTTGTCTTTGTAGGACGTGACGTGCCGAAAGCTCCGACAAATGTTGTTTTGTCGGGTGTTGATGACAAGACAGCAAAAATCACTTGGGAAGCTCCTACTCAGGGAGTGAATGGTGGTTGGATAGATGCTGCGGCATTGACCTATCGCGTGACTCGTTTCCCAGGTGGCATTGTGTTGAATGAGAACGTAAAAGCTACAGAGTATGTAGATAATAACATCACTGGCCTGAATATGTACTCTTATAAAGTACAGGCCAATACTCCTGATGGAGATGGAGAAGCTGCACTTTCCAATAAGCTGAGAATGGGTGGAGCTTTGACTGTGCCTTACACTTGTAGCTTTGCTACGGATGAGGAATTTGAACTTTGGACAGCCGTCGATTCGAATGAAGATGGATTTACTTGGCGTAGAGAGACCACACTCGATGCTGCTTATTATTATTATAATGAAGATGGGGAAACTCCGGGCGACGACTGGTTGATTTCTCCTCCGATACATCTTGAAGCGGGAAAACATTATCGGTTGACTTGCAAGTTCCAGTGTTATGGTGAGGATGTTCCGGAACGTGTGAAGGTGTTCTTTGGTACAGGGAATACGCCGGAGGGACAGACTTCTCTTTTGGGTGATTTGGTAGTAGCTACCGACCAATTTGAAAGCCATGAATTCCTTTTGCCGGCCGACCAACCTACAGGCGACTATTCTGTAGCGTTTTATGCTTACTCCGATGCCAATAGCTTTATTTTGTATGTGTCGGGTGTGGAAATAGCAGAAGTACGCGAAGGTGCTGTTGCGGGAGTTGTGACTGATGGTCAGGACCCATTGGAAGGTGTGTTGGTATATGCTGATGGCACCGGTCATAAAACGTATACCGACAAACAGGGTAGCTATCTGTTGAATGGAATATTAGGAGGTACTTATACTCTTGGGTTTACTAAAACCGGTTATCAGGATTTAATGAAGGAATCGGTAAAAATCATTTCAGAACAAACTACAACGTTGAATGTTGAGATGACATCGTTGCCGGCTTATGCTGTACAGGGAAAAGTTCTGAATGCATTGAATAAACCGGTTGGTGAAGCCAAAATCACATTGAACGGATATGCACGTTTCCAGACCAAGACGCAGGCAGACGGTAGCTTCGTGTTGCCGAAAGTTTACCAGGCAGATGGATATGAATTGGTTGTAAGCCGTTATGGACTTTGTAATGATACCCTTACGGTTGATGTGAAAGACAAAGCCGTGACATTGTCCGATGTAGTATTGGCAGATAAATTGTTGCCTCCTTATTTGCTGCAGGTTAAGCCGGAAGGTGAACAGATGAAACTGAACTGGCGTGAACCTGTTGATACAGAGGCGTATCGTCATGATAACGGAACACATGGCGGACGTTTAGGAACAGCCGAGTCGACAGCAAAAAGTGTATATGGCTCTGTATTCCGTACTCCTGCAAAGCTTACCGGCATGACTTGGTTTACAGAAAATTATTTGATGACCCATCCTACAGTTAATGTGTTTGTATTCGATTTGGATGATAACGGCGAACCGACATCTACGTTGCTCTATTCTGCAATGAATGTTTCGAATACAGATTTGCAATGGGTGACTTATGAATTCCCTGAACCGGTTTTGGCTCCAAGAGGATATATGTTGGCTTTGAGCTACGAAGGACATGTCGGTCTTGGATTGGATACGGGCGAAGGACCTGATTATCCGTTTGCAGAGCATGTCAATTGCTATGCCAAGGATTATACGACAGGACAATTTACATATACCGAAGAACATGACATTCGTCGTTCGTTGATGATTCGTGGTATTGGTATGGAATACGGAATAGATGAATTGCCATCAGCAGTATCCAGCCGTGGCTATCAGGTATGGCGCTTGCAGCAGGGTCAGGAACAACAGCCGGAATCGTGGGTATCCTTGACTTCTGCTCCTTTGCAGGAGTTGGATTATGTGGATGCTGCTTGGAAAACATTGTCGCAAGGATTTTATCTCTATGCTGTAAAAGCGGTTTATGATAATGGCAATAAAGCATCTCTGCCGTCTTTCTCAGGAGTGTATACAAAAGACATGCATACACAAGTGACATTGGTGGTAACTACCAATACACCGAAGAACGAAGCCGATGGAGTGAATGTGATTTTGACAAATGCTGACGGTGATGCTTCGCATGTATATTCGGGCGTTACAGATGCGCATGGAAAAGTGAAATTCGACGAGGTATGGAAAGGCAACTATCAAGTGACTTTCTCAAAACGTGGATTCGATGATTTGCTCGTGGAAAGTGTAGACTTCGGGAAAGAAAATGTATATGAAAAGTCTGGATTCGTATTGAAAGAATATGTTGTCAGTCCGTTTAATCTGGAAGTCTCTGCAAATGAATTCCCGCAGCAACGACTTTTCCGTTGGAATGTATCCGATGCTATCTTTGATGATTTCGAATCGCATCCCGATTTCGCTATCAACTCAGCCGGCACTGTAGGATGGAACTTTATTGATGCTGATGGCAAGGAAACTTATGCAATTGATGGTGTTAATTACCCGAATGCAGAAAAGCCAATGGCTTATATGGTATTTAATCCATCGGAGACTGATCCTGATATTGCATTCTCCAATCCGGGTATCCGTGCATATAGCGGCAAGAAATACTTGGCATCGTTCCCTGCACGGGGTAGTGCAAATAATGATTTTATCATTTCTCCGAAACTGAAATTCAATACCGATTTCACTCTTCGTTTCTTTGCGAAAGGGTTTACAGACGACTATGGACTGGAACTGATGAATGTAGGTTATTCTACAACAGGCGATGCGGCTTCTGATTTTGTTTGGTTGAATGGAGAGAATCCGATTGAAGTATCGGCTAAAGCCTGGGCAGAATATACATACACAATTCCGGCTGCTGCTACTTATGTGGCTATAAATTGTGTGTCTTATAATGTGTTTATGCTTATGTTGGACGATATCTTTGTAGGTATTTCATTGCCGGAAGGCGTAGAGATAGACCGTATGCGTGAAGACTTGTCGTTCGAAGTCTATTTGGATGGTGAAAAAGTGACAACGACTAACGATTTGTCTTATTGCTTTAAAGATTTGAACAAGGGTAAGCATCGTGCTGGTGTGAAAGCCGTATTTGCTTCGGAAACAACAGCTTTGGTCGAAACCGAATTTGACGTTGAAGAAGGAAATAGCATTGATTGTGCAATAGAAAAACAGGTGTCTGTATATCCTAATTCGGCTAAGGATGTTGTAATGATAAACGGACATTATGATAAAGCTACACTAAAGAATCTTTCCGGACAGACATTAGCACATTATGCGTATGGCGATGTTATCTCTGTTTCGGCATTGCCGGAAGGTATTTACCTTTTGTGTGTAGAAGTAGATGGAACAACAATCGTGGTTAAGTTGTCAGTTACGAAGTAGAGGTGACGTTTATAAGATTTGCTATCTATCTTTTTGATTGACGTGAAAAAAGGTGCATCGTTCATTTGGTGCACCTTTTTTTTATCCAAGTTTTATGAAAAGCTTGGGCTTATAGTAGATTTTATAATAATCATCAAGGGTAGCGCCATTGGAAAAGATGAAATGTCATTTAACTTTTTCTTGACAACATTTGGGGCATAAAAACCGGTTTTGGGAGATTAGGGGAGGACGAACTATAGGTTCACCCGCAAAGTATCTTAAGATAAATGGCCAGGTATCTTAAGATACTTTGCGATTTATCTTAAGATATTTCGCGGTTTATCTTAGGATACTTTTTGGGGCGTTTCTAATTTGTTCATTTATAGCACTATATAAAACGGCTTGGACGGGTTATAAGAGACTGCCTTTTTAGCTATTCTGTAGCCTGTTTCCTTCATATAGAAATGAATCGCGTGAAATGAATTTTATTGACAAAAACAAGTTCTTAGGAAGATATGAATCATCCTTTCCGGTTGTGGCCATCCGGAAGTGTAGAGCGAAGTGACGTTGGACAATCTATGTGTGTATGATTGTGACCCGGTTATTGGCGGAAAGATTCTCCTTCGATAAATTGGTCCATGATGAGCTCTTCTCCATTGAGCACGGCATACGAACAATGGTTTATCCAGTCGCCGAGGATAAGGATACGAGCTGTTTGGCTTAACATCAAGTCGAGCATGATGTGGCGATGGCCGTAGATGAAATAGTTGATGTTGGGGTGAGACTTTAGGTATTCTTTGGTATAGACAACTAAATGCTCGTTGTTTTCACCCATGTAGTCGGGTTCTTTTCCATTTTCATGTTTCAGCCGGCTGTGTTTTGCCCAATTCAGTCCTAACTCAATGCTCCAGCGGGGATGGATGGCTGAGAACATGCGTTGTAAGGTATGACTGTGAAACATCATACGTAGAAGCTTGAACGATTTGTCGGGGTCTCCCAGTCCGTCACCATGTGCTAAGTAAAACAGTTTTCCGTGGATTTCTGTTGTTTCCGCTTCTCTGTGTAAGATTACTCCACATTCTTTTTGCAGGTAATCGCCACACCAGATGTCATGATTCCCTGTAAAAAAATGTACTTCCACTCCCATATCTGTCAGTTCCGATAGCTTGCCTAAGAAACGAGTGTATCCTTTGGGGACAACCGTTTTAAATTCGTACCAGAAGTCGAACATATCACCGAGCAGATAGATGGCTTCTGCTTCGTGTTTGATGTGTTCCAAAAAGTTGACCAGACGTCGTTCTTGTGTACGTCTGTGCTCAATTGCTCTGGAACCAAGATGAGCATCGGATAGGAAGTAGACTTTTTTCATTGCGCGAATAACTTGGGATAGGGATATCGTTTTTTTTAGAGGAAGCCTAATTCTAATTTGGCTTCTTCACTCATCATGTCTTTGTCCCATTCAGGCTCGAATACTAAGTTGACTGTCGCAGAAGAGATGCCTTCAATCGACTCAATTTTCATGCGTACGTCCTCCATGATGAAGTCGGCTGCAGGACAGTTGGGCGCAGTCAAGGTCATGTCAATGACAGCTTCATGCTGACTGTTTACATCTATTTTATAGATAAGCCCCAAATCGTAGATGTTGACCGGTATTTCCGGGTCGTATACGGTCTTGAGCATTTTCACTATCTTTTCTTCTATTTCAAAACGTTCGGTATCCATAATTTATCATGCTTTAAGATGCAAAAATAAAAATATTTTTTTAACCGAATCCAATAGTTGGTTGGAAATCCCTTGCTTTCGCGGGTTTTGTCGGCCGATTGGGTAGGGATGAGCCTTAAAGTTGGCCTTCATCAGCATAGCTATAGTAAACTCCGTCGCATACGATTAGGTGGTCGCACAGATGGATGTTCATCAGTTTGGATGCTTGTCGTACATTTTCTGTCAACCGGTTGTCTGCGTTGCTGGGCCTGGGGTTTCCCGAAGGGTGGTTATGGCATAGGATGAGCGAGGTCGCTCTCTTTAGTAAGGCTTCGCGCAGGATGTTGCGGACATCGGCCGAGGTCTCGGTAATCCCACCGATGCTGATGCGTACTTGGTCAATGATTTTATGCGATTGGTTGAGGTAAAGGACCCAAAACTCTTCGACCGGAAGGTCGCATAGGATAGGGTGAAACAGCTCGTAGGCATCGGCCGAAGATGAAATTGTCTTGCGTTCCTTGGCTTCAGCCAGTTTGCGTCTTTTCCCGATTTCCAATGCTGAAGCAATGGCGATGGCTTTGGCTGGCCCGATACCTTTGAATCGGCAGAGGTCTTGAACGGAAAGTTTCCCAAGTTCGTTTAAGTTGTTGCTTACACTGGCCAATATGCGTTGCATCAATCCCACTGCTGTTTCTTCTGCATTGCCCGAACCGATAAGGATAGCCAACAGTTCGGCATCGCTTAGTGCATCAATACCTTTACTGAGCATCTTTTCGCGTGGTCTGTCGTCTTCAGCCCAGTCCTTGATGTTTAGTTTGTCTGTTCCTTTCACGGTAAGAAGGGTTATTTGTAGAAGTTCTTTTCAAAGGCAGCAAACTCGTCTTTTCTGAGTACTATCCGTTTCCACCAGGCACGTAAGAATCCGCTTCCGTAGCCTGTTAATTGGATGAATGAAGCTGCTATCGCTAATATGCCGATGTATAGACTTTTGTTGCTGAGGCTTGCATCGATAAAAATCAGTAGGGCAAAGGCTGCAAGGGGGAGCAAGCTATAAAGGCAAAAGGGTGCACAGAACAACAGGAAGACTACTCCCAAGGTAAACAGTGCCGGGAGCAGGTGAACCAGCTTAAGCGATTCGGGATATTTCTTGTATAGGTTGATACGTGCAATGCCTGAATTGTGTACCTGCTTGAAAAACTTCTTCAGGTCGGTGCGACGTTTGTGGTATACCCAAGCATCGGGGAAAAGCCGGCATCTGTATGCATTCTTAAATATGCGGATGCTGAAGTCGATGTCTTCTCCAAAGCGCATTTTAGAGAATCCGCCTAAATGCTGATATACTTCGCGTTTCACTCCCATGTTGAAGCTTCTTGGGTAGAACTTGTCCATCTTCTTTTTACCGCCTCGTATGCCACCGGTTGTGAAAAATGAAGTCATGGCATAGTTGATGGCTTTTTGGATAGGACTGAACGAAGGATGAGCACGGTCGGGACCTCCGAAAGCATCTGCTTCTTGTACAGATAGCTCTTGTTCTATGGCATTAAAATATCCTGGTGGGAGGATGCAGTCGGAATCTAAGATGATGAGATAGTCGCCTTTGCTTCTTTCTGCTCCGTAATTGCGTGTTTGACCGGGACCGGAATTCGGTTTTGTATAATAGTGAATGTCTAATAGGTTTGCATAGCATTCCACAATTGATTGGCAGGGCAGAGTGGAACCGTCTTCTACCACAATCACTTCAAACTGTTTGTATTTTTGCCGAGTGAGGCTGTCCAATAGTTCATCTACTTCGTCCGGACGGTTGAATACCGGGATAATAACAGAGTAAAACATGGCTTTTCTGGTTGGGGGTTAGAATTCGAATGTATAAATTTTCAGTCC
This sequence comes from Bacteroides sp., assembly GCA_019417975.1. Classification (GTDB taxonomy): domain Bacteria; phylum Bacteroidota; class Bacteroidia; order Bacteroidales; family Bacteroidaceae; genus DYCT01. The sequence goes on along the minus strand of DYCT01000027.1, from coordinate 4,413 downwards.
TTGTTCGGTATTGATGCTGAATTGTAGTTGCTGAAAGTGAGATTTATATTGCGCTAAGGGCACTGAAAGATATGCTCGTTGGGTATATGCCTCTATGTCTTTCCCTTTGTCGTGATAGAAGGTAAGTTTAAGGATAGAGCCATCGCTCGTCTCGATAAAGTTGAATGCATGGGGGTTGTTTTGTGCTTTTACTAACAAAACTAAGTTTAAGAAATCTCCTTTTACCCAGATGCTTTGCACTTTTACAGGGTCTTGCTTTATTTCGTTTTTCCAGTTGGAAACCGGACGAGGAGAGATGGTGCGGATAAAGTCGTATAGGTGAACAGTCGAAGTAGTGGACTGGACAAGCTCATAGAGTGCCACTACCCGATATGTGGAGTCAGGAGTGAACCCTGTGTGGCTTGTTGTATTTTGCACAGCATAGACAGTTCCGTCATCTTTCAGTAGAGTGTGCATACATCCCGACAGGTCTGCTCGTAGGTTGGCAAATTCAGTCAATACCGGAGGGTAGACCGAAGTCTCCTCGGTACAGCTGCATACAGAGAGGCATACCGTCAGTAGTATCAGTTGGACGAAGTGTCTCATTTTAAACTTGCCAGATGATTTAGCATCGGATTAGCATACATTTCCAACATCTTGTTGCGCAAGAACGGCTCGTCTTTATGGGGCAAATCGATTTTAGCCAGTTGATTATCTATATAATTTATAAAGCGTTTTTTGTCTTCTGCGGTATATTGGTCGGCATAACGCTCTTCACCGGCAAGCAGGTCGGCTGCTACGTAGTTGCCCGGATAGAGTCGGTAGTTGCGGTGTATTTCTTTATCGATAAGTGCAGAGACAGCAGTAAACAACTCTTGTTTAGAAAGGTTCGAGTCTACTTGATCAATGATATCGTTGAGCGGTCGTCCGGTGCAGAAATGAACACGTCCTTTATAACCTTTTAATCCGGTACCCATGTTTTGCAAGTCGTCGGCTTGTGATTTCTTAAAGTCCGGAACATCTCTTTTCAGTTGGAACTCTTTCGCTTTCAGGTAATCGCAAGGGTCGTACTCGTATGAAATGGCTAATGGCGCGATGTGTAGTTCTTTCAGTCTCTCTATCGTATTGCCTTCTCCTGCCATGGTTAACATCTTGAGCAGACTGTCTTGTGTGCGGTCGTTCGAGTCTTTGGCTCGTCCTTCGCGTTGGGCAATCCAAAGTGATTGTTTTTTCTCGTTGATGGCATAATGGATGTAGCGCGACAGCCGCATGGATGATTCCAGCATTTGGCGCATGCTCAACGAACGCTGTACAATGACCGACTTGTTGATGCGAACCAACTTTTTAATCCAAGGATAGATAAGCAGGTTGTCGCCTATGGCTATCTCTACGGTGTCCATGCCTTGGTCTACCAATAAGATAGACAAGAAGCCGGAGTCGAGGATGATGTCACGGTGATTGGATATATAGGTATAGGCCTTGTTCTTGTCGACGAGCGATGAGTGGTCGAGGCTTATTCCATCAGAGCAGGTAGCAGCTATCTTATGAAGTAAGCCGTAACAAAAGGTTCGTTGGAATTCATAAACCGTATGACACTTTCGCATGGTGTCGGCCAATAGCTCGAATGGCATTTCGGGGAATGCTATAGTAGCCATCTTCCGGAATGCTTCATCGGCAATCAGTTCTTCAAACACTTGTGGTAGCTCCTCATTGTGATAGGGACGGATTTCGTCAAATTCGCTTGCTGTTCCCATGGCCTTTTCTATTAAATATTCTTTATTGCAAAGATGGTAAATAAATGGTCGAAATCAAAACTTATTTTCAATAATATCTGTCATAACATCTTGTATATCGAGTCTGGCAGCACGGATTTGTTGTGGGATGAAGCTGGTAGCTGTCATTCCAGGAGTGGTGTTCACCTCGAGTAAGTTTATTTTTTCGCCTTCGGTGATGATATAGTCTACTCGGATGATTCCTTGACAACCTAAGATGTCATAGATGGCAGATGTGAGAGTTTGCACACGTTGGGTCAATTCATCGGGGATGCGCGCCGGGGTGATTTCATCTACTTCCCCATTGTATTTCGCATCGTAATCGAAAAACTCATTGTGTGTGACTACTTCTGTGATTGGGAATACGACAGATTTCTCTTTGGTCTTGTAGCAACCGCAGGTGAGCTCTGTTCCTTTCATAAATGCTTCGATAACGATTTCTTCTGCTTCCTGGAATGCTTTCGCAATAGCTGGTTGTATTTGCTCGGCTGTTTTTACTTTGGTGACACCGAAGCTGGAGCCTCCCAGGCTGGGCTTGATAAAGCAAGGTAACCCGATTTTCTCTACTACCTCCTCATTAGTGATGTTGTTATCTTTTCGTAGCAGGAGAGAGTCGGCAATGCGGATTCCGAAAGCGTGGAGATAATGGTTGCAGGCAAACTTGTCGTATGTGATGGCTGCTGCCAGTACGCCACAGCAGGAATAGGGGATGCGCATCATGTCGAAATAACCTTGCAAACGTCCGTCTTCACCGGGAGTACCGTGGATGGTGATGTAGGCAAAGTCGAATTTTACTTTTTTGCCTTGATATGTAAAGCTAAAGTCGTTTTTGTCGACTGTCACTTTTTGGTTCTCGGGTAACTGTACTTCCCATTGTGGGCCTTTCATCTCAATGATATACAGATTGTATTTCTCTTTGTCGATAAAAGAGTAGATGCCTTGTGCGCTGCGCAAGGATACTTCAAATTCGGAGGTGTCTCCTCCGGCTATAATGGCGATATTACGTTTCATTCTATTTCTCGGTTTGAAATATAGTTTCTCCATCTTTCCAGCAGTTGGGTCATGTCATCGGGCAAGGGGGAGGTGAAAAACATTTCCTCTCCTGTCTTGGGATGGACAAAACCAAGGGTCATGGCGTGTAATGCCTGACGTGGACAAATGTCGAAGCAATTGGTTACAAATTGTTTGTATTTACTGAAATGAGTTCCTTTTAAAATTTCGTTTCCACCATATCGCTCATCGTTGAAGAGTGTATGGCCGATGTGTTTCATATGGACGCGAATTTGATGCGTACGTCCGGTTTCCAGTCGGCATTCTACCAAGCTGACATATCCCAGCCGCTCCAATACTCGGTAGTGGGTCACTGCATGTTTGCCTATGGTAGGGTCGGTTGATACAGCCATTTGCATCCGATCTTTGGGATTGCGCGTGATGTTTCCTTCAATACGTCCTTCGTCAGCTTCTACGATGCCCCATACCAAGGCTTGGTATTTTCGTTTGGTGGTTTTATTGTAGAATTGGAGACCTAAATGGGTTTTGGCATCTGGAGTCTTGGCTATGACTAGCAGTCCGGATGTATCTTTATCAATTCGGTGCACCAAGCCTACTTGTGGGTCGTTGGGGTCGTAGTTCTTATTGTCTTTTAGATGCCAGGCAATGGCATTAACCAATGTGCCATGGTAATTTCCGCATCCCGGATGGACTACAAGTCCGGCCGGTTTGTTGACGACCATGAGACAGTCGTCTTCATAAACCACATTTAGAGGGATATCTTCCGGTATGATGTCGTTGTTGTAGCGCGGACGGTCCATCATGAGGG
>DYCT01000027.1:0-833 GCA_019417975.1 Bacteroides sp. | reverse complement strand
CATAATGGTAATGACGTCCATAGGTTTTACCTTGTAGCTGCTTTTCACGGGCTTTCCGTTTGCCATTACGAAGCCTGCATCTGCTGCGCATTGGATGCGGTTGCGCGATGCGTTGACCAATCGTTCGAATAAGTATTTGTCAATGCGTACAGGCGATTGCCCTTTGTCTACAACGACGCGGTAATGTTCATATAGGCCGTCGGCTTCCGATTCCAGCTCTTCCGGCTCGTTGTCGTTTATCTCGTCCAGATAATCTTCTTCTGTCATAATTTGTAGAATGTTAGAACCTTGAGTCGTCTACTACAGCTTCGTGGCTTCCTGTCGGTGTTTCGGTCGACATGCCTTCTGTCTCGGCAATGCTGTCGTTCAAGGCTACATTGCTTCCGTTGCCTACGATTAGTGTCAGAGTTGCCCCCAATGGTATCTGTGCTCCATTTTCTTGCTCTTGGCCTTTGTATTTTACGCCATATACCCAATCTTTTTCGCCTGCGATAAGTTCCGGTTCGGTCAACTTAAATCCGCTTGCAGTCAGTTTTGCTTGTGCTTGACGGTAAGAACTGTTGTCTGCTACATCGGGAAGGACGCGCAGAGGGGTGCTCAGTGAATTGATTGTTAAGTAGACGGTACGCCCTTGTTTGACTTTTGCACCCGCTTGTGGGTTTTGTTCCAAGATAATGCCCGGAGCAAGTGTCTTTACATAGTCCGAGTCGATTACAGCGCACTGTAATTCTTGTTTTTGTACCAACGCTTGAGCTTCAGCTACAGAAAGGTTTTTCAGTTCCGGCACTTGGATGGAATGTCCGTGACGTGTATAGATGTCCAATGAATATAAT
>DYCT01000269.1 GCA_019417975.1 Bacteroides sp. | reverse complement strand
CTGTATTTCAATTAATTCAAAGAGCGATTAGACTACTTTAACGGGACAGTAGTGTACAGTAATACATTCTTTTTGGAATGTTTCATATTAAGAGGCTGCCAAAAGCAGCCTCTTTTTCTAATCCCCTAATCCCTTAAATTTTAATGCTCATGTATTCTGCACTTCAAATTCTTGATAAAGTAAATGAGTCTATTGCCGGATTGAGTTATACTCGTCAACCGGCCGGTCTGTATGCTCCTATTAAATATGTACTCTCTTTGGGTGGTAAGCGCGTACGCCCTGTGCTTGTGCTGATGGCATACAATTTATATAAGGACTCAATTGATTCGGTTATGTCGCAGGCTTTGGCAATGGAGACTTATCATAATTATACCTTATTGCATGATGATTTGATGGACCGTTCCGATCGTCGGCGTGGAATGCCTACTGTGCATGTGAAATGGGATGATAATACAGCTATCCTTTCGGGTGATGCCATGTTGGTGCTTGCCTATCGTTTGTTGGCAGAAGGTAATCCGGAAAAATTGGCCGAGGCTTTGGACTTGTTTTCACAGACAGCTTTGGAAATCTGTGAAGGACAACAGTATGATATGGAGTTTGAAACTCGTGAGAATGTTACTGAAGACGAATACATGGAGATGATTCGTTTGAAGACCAGCGTACTTTTGGCTGCCAGCTTGAAGTTGGGAGCTATTTTGGGTGATGCTTCTCAAGCCGATGCAGATGCTTTATATGAGTTTGGTGTTCAGATAGGCTTGGCTTTTCAGTTGAAAGATGATTTTTTGGATGTGTATGGCGACCCAACTGTGTTTGGTAAGAATCTGGGTGGGGATATCCTTTGCAATAAGAAAACATATATGCTTATCAATGCATTGGCGCGTGCTAATGCAATACAGCATGAAGAATTGCTTGGATGGTTGCATAATACAGATTGTACACCGGCTGAAAAAATAGCTGCCGTAACACGCTTGTACGATGAAATCGGTATTAAGAAAGTGTGTGAAAACAAGATGAGACAGCATTATGCCGATGGATTGTTGGCGCTTGCAAATGTGTCGGTAGCCGATGATAAAAAGCAAGAATTGAAGGCATTTGCCGAGCATCTGATGTATCGGGAGATTTAGTAGTATGCCTTATAGACGGTTGCCAAATACGGATCAAGCTCGGATTAAAGCCCTTCGGACTGCATTGGAGAAAAACGAGGGGTACAACCCTCTTGTGTCGTTGAAGGTGTTATCTGAAATCCGTTCTTTCTTGCCGCGTTTTGTGTCAGCACATGCCTATTATAAACAGTGCTTGGCTACTCAGGTGTCAGCAAGCAAAAGTTTCCAACAGAGTGTTCGCAATGCAAGAATGTATATTTCTCATTTCATTCAAGTGTTAAACCTTTGTGTGATTCGTACAGAGCTGAAACCGGAACAGAAAGATTTTTATGGGCTTTCGCGCGAAGCGAATACGCTTCCCGATTTGTCTACTGATGTCGCGGTGCTGGAGTGGGGAGGTAAAATTATTCAAGGAGAGCGCGAACGTCTTCGCCATGGAGGAGTCCCCATCTATAATCCGACGATAGCTCGGGTGGCTGTCTATTATGATATATTCAAGGATGGCTATGAGCAACAGAAAAACTTACAACTGATTACATCAAAGGGATTAAGTCGGCTTGCATCTATGCGTGAACAGGCCGATCGGATTATTCTGGAAGTATGGAATCAAGTGGAACAGAGTTTTGAATCGTATACAGGAGAAGAACGTTTGGATTTGTGTCGCTCCTATGGGGTGGTTTATTATTATAGAACCGGTGAAGATAAACCGGAATAATTATGGAATTTATTGATACACATTCTCATTTGTTCGTAGAAGAATTTGCGGAAGATTTACCTGCTGTCATTGAACGGGCAAAACAGGCAGGTGTTTCTCGCGTATATATGCCTAACATCGATTTGGAATCCATTCAACCCATGCTGGATATAGTAGCTCGTTATCCGGGATATTGTTATCCGATGATGGGATTGCATCCCACGTCTGTTGATGCGGAATACAAGCGAGTACTTGTTGCGATGAAGACAATGTTGGACGAGAACCCTATATATGTAGGTATAGGAGAAGTGGGACTTGACTTCTATTGGGATACCACTTGGCGTAAAGAACAAGAAGCCGTATTTGATACTCAGATGCAATGGGCCTTGGAACGCAACTTACCTTTGATTATCCATTGTCGGGAAGCATTCGATGCAATGTATCAGTTGATGCGTCCCTATCAGTCGGAGTCTTCATTGCGAGGAATTTTTCATAGCTTTACGGGTACAAAAGAAGAAGCAGAGAAGATGCTTGAGTTTTCGGGATTTTATTTAGGCATTAACGGTGTGGTTACTTTTAAAAAATCGACTTTGCCAGATGTGTTACCTATCATTCCTCTTGAGCGTTTGGTATTGGAAACCGATTCTCCTTATTTAGCTCCAGTCCCTTATCGGGGTAAGCGAAATGAGAGTGCATATGTTAAATTTGTGTTGGAAAAGGTTGCGGATATTTTGTCAGTTCCTGTTTCTGTCGTAGCAGAAACGACGACTCGCAATGCTCAAATGCTCTTTCGGGCTTAGAAAATGCAATTGTAAGATTTTAAAGTTTATTAATTTTGCGCTTTTATTGAATTTTAAAAGGCAATTATGCTGTAAGAGACGAAAAAAAAGAATACATTTGTGGCTGAAAAGATTGGGGAGTCCCATTTTTTTTGTATTTTGCACCTGATTTGAAGGGTCAGTGACTCTTTGGAGAGATGCTCGAGTGGTTGAAGAGGCACGCCTGGAAAGCGTGTATACGCCAAA
>DYCT01000268.1 GCA_019417975.1 Bacteroides sp. | reverse complement strand
CAAATATATAAATCAGCTTAAAAATGGCAGTAAATAATATCATAAAGCGAATCCAGAATATCATGCGTCAAGACGCAGGTATCAATGGTGACGCACAAAGAATTGAACAGATGACTTGGATGTTCTTCTTGAAAGTCTATGACACACAAGAAGAAACATGGGAATGGAAAGATGAGAAATACAAGTCCATTATCCCCGAGGATTTGCGTTGGCGTAACTGGGCAATAGATAAAAAAGACGGTGAAGCATTGACTGGAGAAGCCCTACTCTCTTTCGTCAATGAGAAACTGTTTCCTACCTTGAAGAATCTCCCGATAGATGCCAATACCCCAAGAGCTAAAAGCATTGTTCAAGAAACATTTGCAGACTTGAACCAGTATATGAAGAATGGAACGCTTCTGCGCCAAGTGGTCAACATTGTAAACGAAATCGAATTTGACGATGCTGACGACCGTCACACATTCGGAGATATTTATGAGGGAATTTTGAAAGATCTGCAATCGGCAGGAAATGCCGGAGAGTTCTACACACCACGTGCATTGACTGATTTTATTGTGATGATGCTCGACCCGAAATTGGGCGAAACCTTTGGCGACTTCACCAGTGGAACGGGAGGCTTCCTCACCTCGGCACTTAAACATATGGGCAGGAATATTGGCTCTGCGGCAGATGGAGAAAAACTGCAAAATGCCGTTGTAGGTCAGGAATGGAAACCGTTGCCCTACCTTTTGAGCATCACAAACCTGCTGCTCCATGATATTGAAGCTCCCAACATAACCAACTGTGATTCGCTTGGAACGAATGTTACTGATTTCAAGGAAAGCGACAAGGTTGATGTTATCGGCATGAATCCTCCGTATGGTGGTAGCACGGAAGACAGCGTAAAAAGCAACTTCCCAGTACAGTACCGTTCAAGTGAAACTGCGGATTTGTTTATCGCCCTTATCATGTATCGCCTCAAAGCTGGTGGACGGTGCGGTGTGATTATCCCTGATGGTTTCTTATTTGGTACGGATGGAGCAAAACTTGCACTTAAAGAAAATCTCCTTCGCAAGTTCAATCTACATACAATCATCCGTTTGCCGGGTTCTATATTCTCTCCATACACATCTATTGCAACCAACATCCTTTTCTTTAATAATGAAGAAGCCGAAGGTTGCGAAGAAGGATTCAAGACCAAAGAAACATGGTTCTATCGTCTTGATATGCCGGAAGGGTACAAACACTTCTCAAAGACCAAACCAATGAAGGTGGAGCATACCCTACCTATTCAGGAATGGTGGAAAGACAGGAAAGAAATTATCAGTGACGAAGTGGGTGAAAAGAGCCGTGTGTTCACTGCCCAACAATTGATAGACTTGGATTGCAATTTTGATCAATGTAAGTTCCCGAAAGAGGAAGAAGAAATACTCCCTCCAGCAGAACTGCTCAAACAATATTTTGAAAAACGTGCTGCGCTCGACCATGAAATAGACAAAACGCTTTCCGAAATTCAAAAGATTCTCGGCATTGACATAAAATCGTGTAACTGATAATTGTGAAGTGATATGAAAGATTTGACCATCTCAAACATAGAAAGGCAAAATGTACTTAACAACCGTTTTGCGGTCAGCAAAGTACAGGAGCATCTTGACATTGAAGGAATGCTCTTTGAGGGAGAGTATCGCTTTACAAAAAAAATGGTTGCCGATTTCTACGAAGTAGAAGAACGAACCATAGAACGCTATTTGGAAAAACATTCAGATGAATTAGCAGCTAACGGTTATGTTTTATGTAAAGGTAAACATCTGAAAGAGTTAAAGTTACAATTTGCTCCCGTCATAAATGTCGGGAGCAAAACGACCCAACTTGGATTGTTTAATTTCCGCTCATTCTTGGATATGGGTATGTTGCTTACAGAGAGTGAGAAAGCAAAAAAAGTACGTAGCCTTATCTTGGATTTCGTGATTACCACCATCAATGAAAAGACGGGTGGCGGAACAAAATACATAAACCGCAGAGATGTACATTATCTTCCTGCTGCAATCACAGAAGAAAACTATCGCAAGAATCTCACTTCTGCCATCAATCAATATGTGGACGGACATCCCACATACAAATATCCTCAAATTACAGACTTTATATATAAGGCTGTATTCAAGGAGAATGCTAAGGAGTATCGGGAAGTATTGAAGTTGGATTCCAAAGACAATGTTCGACACACGCTGTATTCAGAGGTTTTATTAGTTATTTCTTCTTTTGAAAACGGTGTGGGGGCAGCTCTCAGTGAACGGTTTAAAGAAAATGGTGGCAGGTTACTTACCATTGACGAGGTAGAGCGCATTGTGAATGAACTTGCCGAACATCCGATGCAGAAACCTTATTTAAATGATGCCAGAACCAAAATGGCTTCAAGGGATTTCAGTTTCCGGGATGCGTATCATGGTAATATAGCAGATTATCTGCAAGCTGTTACTCCTGAAGAGTTTGAACGATTCATCGGTGACCAGTCTATTGATTTTGACCGTATCTTAGCGGACAATAAAGATGTGCTTAAACGCTTAAAGCAGGCAGAAGATGAGTGAGGAAATTGTTTATATAGACTACGATGAAACCTTAACCATCTATGGCAAAATGATTGATGCTAGCGATGGTGGCTTTGAAGGAGTGCGTGATGAAGGTGGCATTCGTGCTACATTGGATTTTGTACAAAATGATTTATACTATCCGACCTTTGCAGAGAAACTGACCTATCTGATGTATAGATTCTGTTCTGGGCATTTCTTCAATGATGGGAATAAGCGTATTGCGCTGACTTTGGGAGCTTACTTCTTACACAAGAATAATTACTACTGGCACGCTTGCATCTGTATGCGTACATTGGAATCTATCATTTATCATGTGGCAGCATCGAATATCAACCAAGATTTGCTGCTACGCATCGTCAATAGCTTTTTGACAAGTAAAGATTATGACGAAGAACTGAAAATAGATA
>DYCT01000267.1:2678-2993 GCA_019417975.1 Bacteroides sp. | reverse complement strand
GTTTTGCAGACCGCTGACTAAGCCACTCATCCAAGGAACCTTGTTTTCTGTTTTGCGATTGCAAAGGTAGAACTTATTTTTTAATTTCCAACTATACTTACTTGTTTTTTATCCTTTTTTCTTGCTTTTCTTTGCATTCTTGCTGTTTCTTGCGCATTTCAGCCTGTAAAGAGCATCCTGTAGCGCAATGTGAGCAGGGATTATTGTTATTTTTTACTTCCCCGAAGGTGCGTACAGTGCGTAGAATTACCCATCCGATGCAGACGATTACGATGAGAAGGGTTACGATTTCTTGTGTAGTGATTACATTCATAC
>DYCT01000267.1:0-2668 GCA_019417975.1 Bacteroides sp. | reverse complement strand
AAATCCAAGCAATGTACCTATTTGGTATACGATGAATGAGGTAATCCATGCCAAGGTAGTGGTGTAGCCCACAGTAAACAGTGCCCATTTCCAATGGCCGGACTCATGGCGTATGGCAGCAATGGTTGCCAGACATGGGAAGTAGAGCAGGACAAAAAGGAGGTAGCAGAAAGCGGCAAGAGGTGTTATACCGTCGGCTGTCATTTGTTGATGTAGCTGGGTATATCTGCCATTGTCTGTTGTGTTTTCCAAATCAGGTGTGTCTGCATAGAGCACTCCGATAGTGGAAGCAACAATCTCTTTAGCTCCGATTCCGGAGATAAGTCCTACTGCGAGTTTCCAATCGTAGCCCAAGGGGCGGAACACCGGTTCGATGGTTTTACCTATCATCCCGATATAGCTTTGCTCCTGTTGTTGGTGTGGAGGGAGGTTATCGTGATGAGGGAAATAACCCAATGCCCATATAATAATGGAAGCGACCAATATGATTCCTCCCATTTTTTTGAGGTATTCTTTTCCTTTCTCCCATGTGTGGCGTGCAATGACTTTACCGGTAGGGAAGCGGTAAGGGGGAAGCTCCATGACGAAAGGGGTGTCATCTCCTTTCACTACAAAACGACTGAATAGGCGACTCATGATAATGGCCATTACTATACCTATTATATATAAGGAAATCATGATGAGGCTTTGGTATTTGACCGCAAAGAATGTACCTGTAAGCAAAAGATAGATGGGCAAGCGAGCAGAGCAGCTCATCAAGGGAAGAATGAGCATGGTGATGAGTCGGCTACGCGGACTCTCGATAGTGCGGGTTGCCATGACCGCAGGTACATTACAGCCGAATCCCATGATGAGGGGGATAAATGATTTGCCATGTAGCCCCATCTTGTGCATGAGCTTGTCCATGATGAATGCTGCACGAGCCATATATCCGCAATCTTCCATAAAAGAAATGAAAAAATAAAGGATAAGTATCTGGGGCAGGAAGATGATGACAGAACCGATACCGCCTAATATACCATCGACAAGCATAGCTTTGATAGCACCATCGGGTAAGGTCTGGCTTAGCCAGTCAGACAGTGCAGCTACGCCTGTGTCTATCCAGTCCATCGGGAATTGTCCCACACTGAATGTGACCTGAAACATAATATAAAGGATGAAGAAGAAGAGTGGAAATCCCAAATATTTATTGGTAAGCAATCGGTCTATCACATGCGTGGTCTGATAGATGTCGTTTTGTTTCCCTTCTTCGAATTGAGCTTCCTGCAGGGCTCCATGGATGAAAGCATATTTGGCATTCATGATAGCTGTTTCGCTATCTTCTTTCAGCTCTTGTTCTATTTCGGCCGAAGCTTTGTCACGTGCAGCTATCACTTGCTCATGGTTGGGCAGAGATTGTATCAACTGTTCTATTTCAGAATCTTTTTCCAGCAATTTGATAGCCAGATAGCGTGTGGAGTATTTATGGCGGAGCTGTTTGTCTTGTTGCACCACTTGTTTCACTTTCTCAATGGCATCTTCCACATACTTTCCATGGTTTAAGTGAATGTGGCGGTATACACTTTTATAAGGACGGATGCCTTGCGCAAAGTCCTCTTCGTGGTCGTCCATCTCGTTTTGGGCATAGTCTTTATGCCAGTTTTTTAAATCCTCGGCTACCTCGGGGTTGATATTTCCATCCTTGTCAAGGAAGTCCACTCCTTCATACAAGTTGATGATGATGTGGAAAAGACGGTCAATCCCTTTTCCCGAACGAGAGATGGTAGGAATCATCGGTACACCCAGCAGTTGCCCCAACTTCTTATAGTCGAGCTTGTCGCCTCGGCTTTCGAATTCATCGTACATATTGAGAGCGCAGACCATTCTGAGGTTCATGTCGACCAACTGAGTTGTCAGGTAGAGATTACGTTCGATATTGGATGCATCCAATACATTGATGATTACATCCGGAGTTTTTTCGATGATTTGTTTTCGTACATACAATTCTTCAGGGCTGTAGGCCGACAGAGAATAGGTACCCGGCAGGTCTACGATGTTGAATTCATAACCTTCGAATGTAGTATGCCCTTCTTTTGCATCAACCGTTACACCCGAATAATTGCCTACTCGTTCATGCGCCCCTGAGATGAAGTTGAATAAAGATGTTTTTCCGCAGTTCGGATTTCCTACCAATGCTACATTGATGGTACGACGGCGTTTCATGGCCACTTCTCGTAGCTGTTGGTCTGTCAGCTTTTTATCAGCCGGGTCAACATCGTCCGGAGCAGATTGTTGGTGAGCATCGTTACAAAGAGTACCTGTTGGGATTTCCGTTTGCAAGCTCTGCTTGTCGATGCAACGCGCTTCTTCTTCCGAGATAATTTCAATCATGTTGGCTTCATCATGGCGAAGTGAAATCTCATATCCCATGATTTTGTATTTTACAGGGTCGCGAAGCGGTGCGTTGAGCAAAACTTCTACCACCTTACCTTTTATAAAACCCATTTCTACAATGCGTTTACGGAAACCTCCGTGCCCTAACACTTTGACAATGACACCTTTCTCTCCTGTCTTTAACTCGGATAATCTCATATGACTTTTTCTTTGCGGCAAAGATATAGCATTCTATGGATTTCGACAAATTGTTTAGAACGTTTTTAAATTATTACTATATAGTAAGGTTTTTGAG
>DYCT01000266.1 GCA_019417975.1 Bacteroides sp. | reverse complement strand
TTTATATAGTGTCACAATTGTATGCGTCTGTTAAAACGGTCGCAATGTATACAAAAAAAAGAATATTCCAAAAAATTATACTAAAAAAAACAACAGAACATAAATATTTCTCAGACAATTCACCTATTCAACTATAATACAAAGTATAAGAGAACTTATCAGAAAGCTACAGAACCAGCCTTATCTATCTACTTTTTCCTTAAGTTTCGTCTCATTGTTTTGCAGATGTCGAGAAATTTTGCGAATATTGCGCAAAAGTTGCGAAAGTCCATGCCTTAACCATAAATGATGGCATATAAAAAGAATGAATAAGTGAATAATCAAAAAACAGCCTCATTTCAATGCCAGATGCAGCAATTCAATATTAACGCAAAAATCATGGAATTAGAATCAATCTTATTACCTAACCTCGAACCTCGACGCCCACTTGTCATTGCAGGCCCCTGTAGCGCAGAAACCGAAGAACAAGTGATAAACACTGCGCACCAATTAAGCAGCAACGGCATCAAAATCTTTCGAGCCGGCATCTGGAAACCACGCACTAAACCGGGAGGATTCGAAGGAATCGGAACAAAAGGTCTTGACTGGCTTGAAACAGTGAAAAAAGAGACCGGCATGTATGTCATCACCGAAGTAGCCACCCCAAAGCATGTAGAAGAAACATTGAAACACGGTATAGACATGCTATGGATAGGTGCACGCACCACTGCCAACCCTTTTGCTGTACAGGAACTGGCCGACTCACTGCAAGGAGTAGACATACCCGTATTGGTAAAAAACCCGGTAAGCCCCGACTTGGAACTTTGGATTGGAGCTTTAGAACGTCTGCACAATGCAGGCTTGAAACGTCTGGCAGCCATCCACCGCGGATTCAGCTCGTACGACAAAAAGCTCTATCGAAACTTACCACAATGGCACATCCCCATTGAATTACATCGCCTCCTGCCCAACTTACCTTTGTTTTGCGACCCCAGCCACATCGGTGGAAAACGAGAACTTATTGCTCCTCTTTGCCAACATGCCATGGATCTCAACTTCGACGGACTCATGATAGAATCGCATTGCAAACCCGATGATGCATGGAGCGATGCCAAACAACAAGTCACCCCCGACGTACTTTGCCATATCCTCAACGAACTAATCATCAGGAAAGAGACTCAAAGCACAGAAAACCTCAATGAGCTTCGCCAGCAAATCGATGAGTGTGATAATGAAATCATCGAGATACTATCTAAACGTATGCGTATCTGCCGCGAGATAGGAACCTTTAAAAAAGAACACGACATGACTATCTTGCAAACTACCCGCTATAGTGAAATCTTAAACAAACGCGGTATGCAAGGAACACTATGCGGAATGGACGCAAACTTTATCAGGCAAATATTCGAAGCTATTCACGAAGAAAGCGTACGGCAACAAATGGAAATCATCAATAAATAATTTCCTATACCTTATATATAATAAACTTGCAATGCCCATGATGTCGGTAAATACACCGACATCCGTTACTCCTGCACCGACTCCGTAACCTTGAATATCCTTTGTTGCATTCAATCGTTTTTGCCATAATGAAGAATATTTTTCTGACGCGAATGTTACAAGAATGACAAACAATGTTGCACACATTCAAAAAAAACAATGATAAATGTAAAGCAAACCTCTTGTTTTACCATGACTTTTCATAGTAAGCAATATCTTTTTGCTAAAGCCGAAATAATATTTTTTTGTCATTTTGCTATGACAATATAAATATTACACTATCTTTGCAAGCGTAAAAGGAACAAAACACCAGTATGAACCAAAAAGATGCTTCCATATTGTTAATCTACACGGGCGGTACAATCGGTATGATTGAAAACGCAGAGACGGGCGCTTTGGAGAACTTTGATTTCGATCAATTACAAAAGCATATCCCCGAACTGCATAAGTTTTCATTCACTATCGATTCATATACGTTCAATCCCCCTATTGATTCTTCGGATATGGAGCCTTCGGCTTGGGCCAAATTGGTCACAGTTATCCAAGAGAATTACGACCGTTACGATGGATTCATCATCTTACACGGCACAGATACCATGTCGTATACTGCATCAGCATTAAGTTTCATGCTTGAGAATCTGAATAAGCCTGTTATCTTAACCGGTTCTCAGCTCCCCATTGGCGTACTTCGCACAGACGGAAAAGAAAACTTACTGACCAGTATTGAGATTGCAGCTAAAAAGCAAGACGGGCAGCCTATGGTTCCGGAAGTATGTATCTTCTTCGAGAATCACCTGATGCGCGGCAACCGAACAACCAAAATGAATGCTGAAAACTTCAATGCTTTCCGCTCATTCAACTATCCTATTTTAGCAGAAGCCGGTATCCATATTAAATATGAATCTCAATTCATCCATCAACCCAACCCGAATCTACCTTTAAAGGTTCATACACAGATGAATACCAATGTCACTGTCTTGAAGCTTTTCCCGGGTATACAGGAAGATGTGGTTAGAACAACCCTAAATATTCCCAACCTGCGTGGATTGATTTTGGAAACTTACGGAACAGGAAACGCTCCACAGAAACCTTGGCTAATCAGTCTGTTGAAAGAAGCCAACAAACGTGGCGTTACGATTGTCAATGTCACACAATGCAGTGCAGGTACTGTAGAGATGGATCGTTACGAAACAGGACTTCAATTACTAGAGGCTGGTGTTATCTGCGGTTACGATAGTACGACCGAATCAGCATTGACCAAATTAATGTTCTTATTGGGACAGAATTTGAGCCAAGAAGAAATACGTCAGGCCATGAATCTATCTTTGGCCGGTGAAATCAGTAAACCTAAACCTAATCTATAAATTATCACCTTACTGTAATTCTATTTAAACTATTAAAACGAGTGAATGAAAAAAGGAAGCCGGGAGGTCTCCTTTTTTTATGCAGTAAAGTCAACACTTTTTCCAGTATTTCTCTCCGATTCACGTACATTCCCTGATTTTTCAATATCTTTGCAAG
>DYCT01000265.1 GCA_019417975.1 Bacteroides sp. | reverse complement strand
GGAGATGTGTATAAGAGACAGGGTATAGGACGTGAATCAGAAAAAGACATTTTTTTTTGATAGGATTTACCGAACTCTTTTTTAGTGCGAAAAAGTATCCTAAGATACTTGGCCAAATATCTTAAGATACTTCGCGATTTATCTTAAGATACTTTGCGGTTTATCTTAAGATACTTTTTGCCCCCTTCTCTGATGGTGTGTAGAGACGATTTGTGTGGAATCGGATAAAAGGCTATTTTTGCCTTAAAATAAGAGAACAGATGTATACTGGAAACGATGTATCGATGAATCGGAAAATACTTCATTTGGCTTTGCCTGCTATCATTTCGAATATAACAGTCCCTTTGTTGGGGCTAGTCGATGTAGCCATTGTCGGTCATTTAGGAGCAGCTGCTTATATTGGAGCGATTGCTGTGGGCGGCATGTTGTTTAATATGATTTATTGGCTGTTCGGATTTCTGAGAATGGGAACCAGCGGCCTCACTTCGCAAGCTTATGGAAAGCGCGATTTTCGCGAGTCGGTCCGGGTGCTTTATCGGGCTTTGGGAGTAGGGCTGGCTTTTGCCTGTTGCTTGATTTTGTTACAAGAACCGGTGCGTTGGGTTGCATTCCGTCTGATGGAGATGACACCTGCTGTGCAACAGTTGGCTTCGACTTATTTTCATATTTGCGTGTGGGGAGCTCCTGCGGTATTGGGACTGTATGCGTTGAGCGGTTGGTTTATCGGAATGCAAAATTCGCGTATTCCGATGTGGGTTGCCATTGCACAGAATGTGGTAAACATCATAGTCAGTTTGGTGTTGGTGTATGGCTGTGGCCTGAAAGTGGAAGGAGTGGCCTTGGGGACGCTGATTGCACAATATGCAGGACTGGGGCTGGCGGCTTGTTTCGCGTGGCGTTATTACCGAAGGTTTGGAAAGGGAATGAGCTGGCAGGAAGTATTTCGTCTTGATGCATTGCGTCGCTTTTTGGCTGTCAACCGTGATATTTTCTTACGCACGCTTTGCCTGGTAGCCGTTACGGTCTATTTTACATCGGCGGGAGCACGGCAAGGAGAGGTGGTGCTGGCCGTCAACACGCTGTTGATGCAATTGTTTACACTCTTCTCTTACATTATGGATGGGTTTGCCTATGCAGGTGAAGCATTGGCGGGCCGGTATATTGGAGCCGGACGAGCCGACACCCTGCGTCATTTCATTCGCGTGCTATTCCGTTGGGGATGGGGTGTTGCTGGACTGTTTACTGCTTTGTATGCTTTGGGTGGTGAGGCTTTTTTAAGTTTACTTACCGATGATGTTCTGGTGCTTCGGGCTGCCGATGAGTATTTCTGGTGGGTCTTGTTGATTCCGTTGGGCGGTTTCTCAGCTTTTTTGTGGGATGGCATTTACATTGGTGCTACAGCTACTCGGCAGATGCTTTATTCCATGGCTGTGGCTTCGGTTGTCTTTTTTGTGGTCTGCTTTAGCTTGCACTTTCGTTTGGGTAATCATGCTTTGTGGCTGGCATTCATCCTTTATTTAGTGTTGAGAGGGGTGGTGGAACGACTGCTCTCGGGCGTGGTCTATACGATGACTACGCGGTCGCCCTGATGTTTGGCCAACAGACTTTGTATACTGTTGAGCTCTTGATAGCGTTTCATCAGTGCCATGTATTTCTGTTCGTCTTTTACGATTTCCGGGTTTTGCAACTGCTGGAGGATGTGCTTCAACTCTTCTTTGACGATGGATATTTTATAGTCGGCCATCAAGTGAGGCACCAGTTCGCAAAGACGGTCTTTGTCTTCCACGATGGTTTGTCCTCTGGTGTGATATTTGCTCAACTGATAGCGGTCGCTGACCAACTCGGCTGCCAACTGACTGATTTCTTGTATCGGATGTGAGAGGAAAAAACGTTCTGCTACAAAGTTTGGGTCATGAATGTGGGCTGCTGCTTCGGTCAGAATGGTTTGGTGCAAGGGGTTGTGAAACGAGAGATTGTCTGTTTGTAGGTCTGTAATGATGTGTTCCACTACCGATACAGGTACACTTTCGCTCGATTCGTCTTCTTGATTGTAGTACATAATCTGTTCGCCGTAGCGCACCAATATTTGCAGAATGAGTTGCTCCTTTCTGTAAAATTCTGCATTTTCCACTCCTTTTTGAGGAATAAACGATAAGCCTGCTTGTGATGTAGTAGCTTCGGGAGCCGTTTCTCCCGACAAGGGGTTGTCTTGGTGAGGTGCTTTCTGCGCTTCTTTTTCGGCTTGGTTTCGTTTCAACTTGTTGATTTCGTTGATGAGCAATTGCTCTTCCACTCCGAGTAGTTGGCTACACTCTTTGGTATAGACTGTACGTACGATAGCTTCCGGAATAATCGCGATACTTCTCATCAAGTCTTGTATCAGTTCAGCTCGTTTGATGGGGTCTTTTCCGGCATCTTCCAGCAACAGATTGGTCTTGAAACGGATAAAATCGACTTGATGCTTTTCTATATAATCCTGATATTCGGTCGCATTGTGCTTTCTTGCAAATGAGTCGGGGTCGTCTCCGTCGGGCAGAAGAACCACTTTAATGTTCATACCCTCTTCCAAAAGCATGTCGATGCCACGGATAGAAGCCCGGATGCCGGCCATGTCGCCATCGTATAGCACGGTGATGTTGTTGGTAAAACGGTGAATCAACCTGATTTGTCCGGTCGTAAGCGAAGTGCCCGATGAGGCTACTACATTCTCGATGCCGGCTTGGTGCATGGAGATGACATCGGTATATCCTTCTACCAGATAGCAACGGTCTTGCTTTACGATGGCATGTTTGGCAAAATAGATGCCATACAGTTCGTTGCTTTTATGGTAGATTTCCGATTCCGGCGAGTTGACATATTTGGCCGTTTTGGCATCGGTTTTCAATACACGTCCACCGAATGCCACCACTTTTCCGGAGAGTGTATGCACCGGGAAAATGACGCGCCCCCAAAAGCGGTCGCGCAAACGATGGTCGTCTGTTTCGTAACAAAGTCCGGTCTTGGTTAGAAATTCTGTCTTATAGCCTTTCTTGAG
>DYCT01000264.1:770-3047 GCA_019417975.1 Bacteroides sp. | reverse complement strand
GTGCTTACCTTCCGGTATATCAAACTGTTCGCAAAGATAGCCAAGGGAATTGCATCCAAAGTCATAATTATGACGAGCAGCACGAAGTGAGCAATAGTAGTCAACGTCGGGAGTTTCAAGATCATAGAACTCCAAGGACTTGCGAATACAAGAAATATCGAATGCCGCATTGTGTGCTACAAGTACAGGTGTGTCAGCAAGATATTCAAGTATCTCAGCCCATACCTCTGGAAACTCTGGAGCATTCTCCGTATCTTCTGGATGAATCCCATGAATTTGGATGTTCCAGTAGGAATACGCATTATCTTCAGGACGTACCAACCACGATTTGGTTTCTACGACCTTGCCATCCTTAACAACACAGATTCCGGCTTCACATATTGAAGCTCGTTTTCCTGTAGCTGTCTCGAAGTCTATTGCTATGAAGTCTAATCCTTCCATTATTAATCTTTATAATATGATGTCAATGTTTTAGCAAGGTTACGCATCTGATCACGAAGTTTCTTTGGCTCCAGAATTTCAACCTGATCGCCTTGTTGCATTATCAATTGCATAAAATCATAAGTCAGCTTCACGTCATAAGAGAACGTTGTTGATTCCTCATCGCTTTGAAGTTCCTTCTGGGACTTATGCAGTGGTAATGTCCTGAGATAGTCAGGAGCGTTCCAATATGCTCTGAGAACAACATGCTCTATAGAATCATCACTCGGAATGATACCTGTACAACCTTGGTAGAATTTCTTCACGTCGAAGTTCTTCCTCATTACGAAGGTTTTGTCAAGAATCGAGGCTTCTGAGATCCGGTCTAATCCGTAAACACGTATCTCCTTACGAGGGGAATAACCTTCTTCTCCCTTGTGTTTCTTGTTGAGCCAAACGTAATATGGATTGTTTGCTATGATATACCAGCGTCGTTTTACCACTTTAAGACAATAAGGTTCAATCTCAAATGTATTAGCATAATCCTTGCCGAACCCCAGATGGGTTATTTCCATCACTTTATTTTCACGCATAGCTTGCATAAACAAGGTTAGCCATGTGTTGCCTGAAGGGATTTCCTCAAACTCTATGCGGTCGTTCAACTTGCTGTCTGCCTGTATTTGATTAAGTGTAGCATAGGAGTCTATCAGCCAACTGCGAAAATGATCACCCTCGAGTTCGCGAGGGTTCATTATATGATACTTGTACCCCTTAACATCTGGGTCAAGTTCTATGATGATATTGAATATGTCTTGTATGGCCTTACGATGATTATGGAATGTGCGCAGGGGAAGGTCGTCGCCATCTCCATAGCTGAGTCCGCTCTTTTGCCACTTATCATTGATTTCCTTGTAGGAAAGATGCTTGTAGTGGCGCAGTGTATCTACAAGCCATACGTATCGTCCGAATTGATTTGCTGGCATAATTTAAGATTTTATCGTTTGCAAAGGTATATATAACCTATGAAATAAAACGGCATATCTTTGTTTTTATTGTGTAATTCAGCGATTTTATTACTGAAACAGTACAAATTGTCTCTTATTAGGCACATCTTGTGTGTCTGAATACAACTTTTGGCGGTGCTGTTCTGTAGTCAAAAAATGTCTAATACAGATATTCTTGGCTTCGACTTCACCTGCCAATCTATGGTATCGTCTATCTTTGATATTTCCTCCACGAGCAAAATCTTCTTCTTCACTCATGGGTGACCAGATCTCATCAGAAACCTCTTTTCCATTCTCTTCAATGATATGGTCAAAGTCAACCACAGACGCACCTGCATTTACCACTAATGGACGTGCATCTTTTATACCAAGTGCCTTGCAGTCTCTGTACATATCACTGAACAAAGTGTATCGGTCTGTGAAGAACACAGGAAGATAGCCGGAAAGGAGCCCATACCTAATCATTGCTGCAGCTTGTCTGCCTTTACCGATACCTGTCTGATCGCCTATAATAACCGATTGCGCTTTTTTTTCAATATTGTACATTGCTAATGCCACGCCATCAACTTGTTCTGCAGCCAAAGCATCTTTGAGTTCTGTCATGTTCATATGAAGGCGACAGGCAACATAACCACTTACGTCACCGCCCAACGCTACTTTTAGTTTACTCAATGCTTTTGTTGTGTCCTCTACAAGTTGTTTGGGGACAACAGAACCTAATGATGTAACATTGTTTGCAGCACTTTTATATTTAGTTGATGTATGCATTTTCGTATAAATTTTTCTTCTACCAAGAACGTAACAATATTTCACTTCTTCTTTAGGTTAGAAGCAATAACGGTTACCTTCATGT
>DYCT01000264.1:358-760 GCA_019417975.1 Bacteroides sp. | reverse complement strand
TGTGATTGGAGAAAACATCTGAACAAAAGTATTAATAGCTTCAATTTCACTCATCAGCATAGGTGCTTCTTTGGGACTACTAATGAAAATAATTACATTGGTAGCCGAAAAGAGATCATAGTCTTTTGCTATGGTACAAATATGCAGTACTGTATCTTCTATAGCATCTGCACAACGATTATATCCTGTAGCTTTGCCATGAAGGACAATGGCATTATCTGCACCTTCCAATACCTCTTTTATATCAGAAGTATCAATAGGAATGATGGCATCGCGGAGATAGAATATATCTCCTATCTCCTTGATGTCTTCATCATTAGGATTTTCGAAAAACAGGTTTTTCATGTTAGCCACGTTTGCGAACATTCCATGAAAGCCCTTTGTTTGTCGAGTAGAACAGCC
>DYCT01000264.1:0-348 GCA_019417975.1 Bacteroides sp. | reverse complement strand
TCAGATCAATGAACTTGCCGTAGTTACCGCTTCCACCACAACGTGCGTTCCAAGAAAGACCGTTGTTCTTTGAAAACTCCAGCTTTTTGCTGTCTTTAGGCGAGATACGAATAAGTTCTCCGCCATAACTGATCATTTGAGGCATAATGCTTGTAATTTAATTGTTATGAATAATATAGTTGTTGAACCCTGTAACCGTGGGCTCATCGGTTTTGTCAAGATAATCTTCAGCCAGATTGATTAGCTGGTCATAGTAATCGCTGGTACTATCCCAAAAATGACAATTTATAACTAAATATTCTGGTGACATAATATCTTCTGATTTTATTTTCGGCAAAGGTATGGTAC
>DYCT01000263.1 GCA_019417975.1 Bacteroides sp. | reverse complement strand
GTATATTATAAGGAACAACATAACAATGTAAAATCGGTTAACGGTTTCTATCCTGTCCGGGGAATAGCGCAAGGACTACCACAATCATACTTTTTTGGTAATTTATGCATGATAGAAGTCGCTGATTGTATGAGTCATGTCGATAAATTAATGGATTCAGACTCGTATTTCTATGTGGATGATTCAGTCGTATTTGCCAAAAACATTAATTCGGATTTATTTGGAGAATTAATCCAAAGACTCAATAAATCGTTTACTGTCACAAGCAATGGATATAAATTATAACATACAGTTTCATCCTAATGGAAAGAGTACAATTTGTGATATAAACGACTCTTTTAAAGGTATGGATGGTCTGTTTCTAGTTCAACGACCTGTGTCAATGGGCGGATGGATAAAGGGAAATATTGATGAAGTTGACGATAACGTTGCCTTGAAAAAGCTAACGGCTTTACAGGATGTCGTTAATCTTGAGATAAATAAACTCCGTTCGAAAAGAACTAAACTTGGAGATAATTCTTATGGTGAAGAACGACTTAAGTGGCTCAGACGATACAAACGATATTTTTTATTTAGACAAAGAAAACTGCAAATTCTTTTGAATGGGAAATATGATAAGGAGCTAAAAGCGAAGTTCTACGAAACATTCAAAATTGACGATGTTACATCTCAGGACAAGACTTCAAAAGAACTAATTAATGCTTTATTTGAGGTCTTTGAGGAAGAAATATTCAAATCTGAATTTGAGTTGATTCTAAGAGATATGCCTTTCAGTGAAAAAAAAGGTTTCTGCGCCAAAATTCAACAATATGATATCGCTCTGTCAAAATATAATTGCAGCACTCATAGGTCTGATAAATACTTGTATTACCATAGAATCAGTTCGATGTTATGCAGTGCAGATGTTGCCACTGTGGACGAATATGAATCCCTTTCGCGTGTTGTGCGAAGTGTACGTCCTTTCCGTAACTCTGAAAGATTTGTTGAGGCTATAAAGAATACATCTTATAATGCCAATGATGTGTGGGAATTGTTCCCATTCCTAAATTCAATCACAGGAGTGTCTGATTCCGGAAATCCATGTCTTAATTCAAAAACAGGATTTCCTTCTTGGTGCGAGTTCGTTTTCAGAAATTCAGAGAACTTCAGACGTAAAATTTTGAATTGCTGTTTCTCATTCGCTTGCAACATTCAATCTGGAGATAATCTATCAATTTTGAGGTCTGACATTAAGCCAATAAAATACTATGAGTTAAGAATTATTTCAATGCTCAGGAATTATCGTTTGAAAATTTGCGATTTCTTTGAGTTTGTGAGATCTCTTGATCCAAAAGATTTGAACGAGAGGATGGATATAGATCTCGGAATTCTTGAAGGGCTCGGTATATACCGGCAAAAGATTCAAGATCCTGAAAAGATTGACCGATTAATCCAAACACATAGACTTGTTAAAAGCCTTTGGCATAATGGTTCCAAATTCTTGAATGCTTATACATTACACAATCACGAACACGCTATCAATCTAATAAAAAATGTAGTTAGGCTCGTGAATAATGTGGATTTTTTGAATTTGAAGGCTAATGATTTCTTCTTGCTATTTAATGCGTGTTATCTACATGATATAAGCATGGTTATACATCCGAGTGTATCCTCGTTTAACGATTCTAATGTCAAGTCTGAACAATTAATCAGTAAGTGGCTTAATCGTATGTTGACATTTAACAAAAAAGTTGACAATGCCTATAAATCAAACAAATTCGCAATGGACGAGATTCATCGGATTAGGAAAGAGATGGGATTGTCTTTGATTGAGGTATTTCAAGATATTTTTGACTTCTTTGAGAACCGTGTGCGTGCACCTCACGCATATGAAAGTGCTATGTTTATCCGTCATTGGCAAGAAGATATGTTGTCTTTCCTATCAGAGCTTGAAGCTGAAACAATAGCTACAATATCCGATAGTCATGGATGGAATACAACAGATGTATATGAAATGAAATCTTCAGCAAAGGAAGAGTTAATCAGCTTGAAGTACATGATGATTCTCATACGTTTGGCAGACTTGCTCGACTTGGCAAATGATAGAATAGATTATTTCTTACTGAAGCAAAATCGTTCGCAGATGAGTCCGGTTTCACGATACCATTGGATTTCCCATCTGATAACTGAGCGATATGAATTGGATGTTGATTACGAAATCATTAATGAAAAGGAACTAACAGATCAACCTATCCAAGAACTGATACATCTTGATATTTTCTTAAATGCAGAGATTCTTGCAAATATAGAAGTGCATAAAGAGTGTTGCAGAGGATTTCAAGCAGAACTTACCAAACGTAGAAAAAATAAGATTCCAAAGAACGATACAGAATATAAATGCCTAGAATTTAAGGTAGGGAAAGATGATGAACCCTGCTGTTCAAATATGTGCAAACGAAATGGAGATTCTCATAGTTGCCCATTCATTTGTCTATGGATGAGCGACAAGCATTGGTGGTTATTCTCTGAGCTTGGCAAACTCAAACATTATCTGAATTCTGTCAATTCAAAACTGATAAAATCAGATATTTCAGTTAGATTTTTCTATAATAATACCCACAAACTTGACTCTGAGTTTTTTGACGATGTTAAGAATTATCTGAGTAGATAAGGTTATCGAAGTTTATTGCAAATCTTCGTGTTTGAAGCAGAAGCTGTTTCGTAATCAAGGAGCTTAGTCAATAAGTTATGAAATCAGGGACTGAACCTAAATCATTCATGTATAGATTCAGTCCTCATTAAACTACTCCATTGATTCCCGAATAATCCGCAAAGTTTCTTTCTTATACTCCTTGCGATCATATTCAAATCCTCTACACATCCAACAGCTACACGGAGTACCTGTCGTTTTGTATACTTGTGCCCATTTGTCTTTTGCCAACTCAAACCAATGAGGGTGTTCATAATAGCTTCCATCCTCACGAATAATACAATGCCCATAAGCGGCATAAAGAACCATGCGAGCCTTAAACACACGAGCCATTTGTTGGCGTCTCCAAAATTTGTTTCT
>DYCT01000262.1:1636-3054 GCA_019417975.1 Bacteroides sp. | reverse complement strand
TGCAAACTAACAGTGTAAATTTAACATACCCACAGGCTTTTCAGACTGACCCCTTTTTTTAATGGTGCTGGCCTATTTGTGTGACAGCATCCATACATGTGTCGTTATTTATTCTTTTACGAAATGAGGGAATAAAGGTTCTCCTAATCGGGGATTGTATTGAAAGCCCTCGTAGCTGAACGTGTGCAACTCTTCCGGCTGAAGAAGTTGGTTCTGTAGGATAAATCTCACCATAGCCCCTCGGCACGATTTGGCCCATACGGCTTGTATCTTTAGGGAACCGTTTGGTTGGCGGACATAGAATAGGGGATGGATAACCTTTACTTCGTTGCATACCCGATTCCAGTCGAAAAGGTGTTCGTATTCTTCGGTTGAGAGATGAACGAGAATGCCGTCATCAGCTTTGATGCTGTCTATGAGTGTATCGGTCAGCTTGTCTTTCCAATATTGGTTTATGGGCTTGTCGTGTGTCGTTTCAAGTACTACACAATGTTCCATGCGATAAGGAACGATACAATCCATCGGGCGAAGAAGCCCATAAAGGAAACAGGTAATCCATAGATGATTTTGCCCGAACTCCAGTGCCTCCTGGTTGAGTGTTGTTGCTTTCAAGTGTTTGTAAGCCTGTCCATTGTAAGCAAATAGGGCCGGTAGGGGCCGAGCTGTGAAGAAGTTCTGATAACGAAGCCAGTTTTCTGCTGCCAGTTTGTTACTGCAATCGAGTAGTCGGGCAAGAGTATCGGTATCGCACATCGCCATTTCCCGTGCCAACTCGTTTGCAAATGATTGAAACCGAGGTTGTGTCCAAGGCTGTACTTTCGATTTATCGTTCATTATCTTGGCATTCGCTAAAAGTATCTGCATGATTTCTGTTTCTACAATGTCTGATTTTGAAGTCAAAAGTAACAAGAATTATCGGGACTGACAAATGGCTTATTTAAGAATGTCGATATAATATATCGTTATTCAAAATCGGTGGATAAGAAAAGATTACCGATGGAAAGTTGCATTGATGGTCGTATTTTTGCACCTTAAAGTATGATTTCCTCCAAATCATTGGGTACAACAATATTCCCATCGAAGTGTTCAGCCGCTTCTTTGGTATAGCTCTCTCGACGGGTGTCAAGAGTCTTTTCTTCTGTATGATATAAGATAAGGTTTTTTACATCAAGTTCTGCTGCTAACTTTCCTGCGTCGAGTGCTGTGCTGTGACTTTTCTCATAGGGTTTGAAGGTGTCGCGGTCGGCATAAAGGCAAAAGGCTTCGCACATCATCCAGTCGGCATATTCGATGTATGGACGATTGAGCGTGTTGTAAGGTTCGTCACCTAAGCAAGCCAAAATTGTTCCGTCGGGCAGTTCGGCCCGGAATCCGAATTGTTTCTCTTTGTTGGAATGAATGTCGAAGCATACAAGCTT
>DYCT01000262.1:0-1626 GCA_019417975.1 Bacteroides sp. | reverse complement strand
GTTTAATTCTTGAAACACAACACGCTCTTCTACCTTAGCCAATTGTTTCTTCGCCAAAATCATGTCAATGATGGTGCGTATCACCGTCAGCACTTTGTCATGTCCGTATACATGGAGCTTACCCTTATATTCCTTGCATTGAGCCACCATGCGAATTACCCAAATCACACCCAGCACATGGTCGGTATGGGCGTGGGTCACGTATAGATGATGAATATCCGAAACAGGGAGATTCACCTTTTGCAGTTGCGACAATACACCGTTTCCGCCTCCTGCGTCCACAAGTAGTTTTGTCGTGGTGGTCTCTAATACAAAACATGTATTATAAATATGGGTAACTGTTGCGTTACCCGTTCCGAGCATTGTAATCTTGTTCATGAATTGCAATCTTAATGACTTTGTTTTTTATCCTCAACTGCTTGACCAATGGCGAGTCATTTAACCTAACTCTTGCAATATCTTATCCAATTCTTCGAGTTCCTCTTCTTGGGTTGCCCAGCAGGTCACAAATCGGCAGACAATCTCTTCATTGCTTTTTCTCTCCCAAATCTCAAAAGCCACTTTCTGCGAGAGTGCTTCGTAAAGAGTAGGGGAAAGAATAACGAATTGCTGATTGGTAGGCGAATCATAAGCTATTTTTATATTATGATGCGCGAAGATACTGCGGATGCGAGTTGCCATATCGATGGCATATTGTGAAACCTTAAAGTAGAGGTCGTCTGTGAAAAGTGTGTCAAACTGAATGCCAAGCACTCTGCCTTTTGCAAGCAAAGCTCCGTGGCGTTTCACGATGGTGAAGAAATATTTGGGCGCTTTCATTCCGGAGAATACTACTGCTTCGCCCATCATCGCTCCTACTTTTGTGCCACCGATGTAGAACACATCGCAATGTTTCGCCAAGAAAGGCAGGTCGTAATCGCAAGCGGCCGACATCAGTCCGTAGCCCAACCGTGCACCATCAATAAAGAGGCGAAGGTTGTATTTTTGGCAGGTGCTATATAGTTCTTCCAGTTCTGTTTTGGTATAAACCATACCAAGTTCTGTAGGCATGGAGATGTAGACCATACCCGGCTGTACCATGTGAGGGTGGGTAGCATCTGCTAAGAATGTATCCATATAAGTGCTCAATGTGTTCGGACAGAGCTTGCTGTTGTCCGAGGGAAGGGTAATCACTTTATGTCCGAAAGCTTCTACTGCTCCCGACTCATGTACTTCGATGTGTCCTGTCTCTACACATATCACCCCTTCGCATCCCAATAGGATAGAATCGATGACTGTCGTATTGGTTTGAGTTCCTCCTACCAGGAAGAACACTTCGGCCTGCTCATTGCCGACAGCCTTGCGAATCTTATCTTTTGCAGCTTCAGAATAGGGGTCAAAACCATAACCGGACGTTTTTTCTTCGTTGGTTTTGCCCAAGGCTGTTAATATCTGTGGCAACATGCCATTATTGTAGTCGTTTTCAAATGAAATCATATTGTTTTGTTGCTTTTTATTTTCAGTTGCAAAAATAGGGGATATAGAATTAAGAACAGATAAAAGTAAGTGTAATTTCTTGAATCTTAAAGCATGAAAAATAGAAAAATAAAAGGAATGAAAGGGACTATGTGGGATGAAGTCTTAAAT